>NZ_JBAUSA010000252.1:0-6566 GCF_049581465.1 Caballeronia sp.
CGACCACGCTAGCAGAAGGACTCAATCCTAGCCCCACACTCGCCGCGAGCAGCACCCCTCCACCCCCGCCACGAGCAGCACCCCCTCGCTAGCAGAACCGCCCAACCCCCTCCCTTAACCACCCCACATCAACCTGAAGAATCTCCGACAACCGACGACAGTCGGAAACCCGCGGCATGGTGATACCTGCCCGCCAAAGGGCTACATCGCCCTCGGCCACGCCCAGCGATTTCGCCACGCGACTCGATGAAAGCCGCGATCGCTTGAGCGTCATGTCCAGCCGCGCTGCAAATGCGCGCTCACGCGCGTGATTCTCGCGATGGTCGTGCTCGCTATGGCGGCTTACGTGGTGATCGAGCGAAGGGCGTGCATTCATTGCGGCTATCTTTCAGGTTGGCAATTCCGAGTAGCAAACAATACGCGCCGAACGAGTCGCGCCGATGACAGCGTGCGCCATCCGCTTCGCCAAAGCGATGTGCCACGCACGTCACCCAGACGTCATGCACACGTCACGCCGTCGTCACAAACGCCTTCGATAATCCACGCTGTAAACGTTTTCATCTTCGGGCGAGCCAATCGATGCACTCCACTATCAAGGATGTCGCCGCGCGTTCGGGTGTTTCCATCGCGACGGTTTCCCGCGCAATCAACGCACCGGAACTGCTCAACGCGCAAACGCTCGCCAAGGTTCGCGAATCGATCGAAGCGCTCGACTTCATGCCAAGCGCCCGGGGCCGGCAATTGCGCGGCGTCCGCACCCGGTTAATCGGCGTGATCGTGCCGACACTCGCCAATCCGGTCTTCGCTGAGTCCCTGCAAGGCATCGACGAAGCGGCGTCCAAGAGCGACTATCGCCTGATGCTGATGACGACCGACTACGACACCGCACGGGAACGCAGGGCAATCGAGACGCTGCGCGAGCAACGCGTCGACGGATTGATCGCGACGGTTGCCGACGCGGAGTCGAATCCGCTGCTCGACGAACTGGATCGCATCGGCTTGCCGTATGTGCTCGCGCACAACGACACGCTGTGCCGCGTGGCCGTATCGGTCGATAACCGGCGCGCTGCGCGCGATGGCGTAAGGGCATTGCTCGTGCAGGGACATCGGCGAGTTCTGATGCTGGCGGGATCGTTCACCGAATCGGATCGCGCCCGCCTGCGCTATCGAGGCTATGAAGACGCAATGCTCGATGCCGGACTTAAACCGCAGTCGCCGCTTGAGCTGGACTTCAACGCGGAACATCTGCCGCCCGCGATGCTGGCTCATTTCAGCAATCCCGCCACGCGTCCAAGCGCAATTTTTTGCAGCAACGACCGTCTCGCGATCATAGCGATCCGCAGCCTGGTTCACGCAGGTCTCTCGGTGCCGGGTGACATCTCGATACTCGGCTTCGATGGCATTCCGCTAGGCGAATGGCTGTCGCCAGCGCTTGCGAGCGTGGTCACGCCCAATCGCGAGATCGGGCGTTGTGCGTGGGACCACCTCGCATCCCAGCTCGGCTTGACGGAAGGCGCCACGAACCTCGCAACGCCCGCCTCGCCGCTTAGGTTGCCGCACAGCGTTCGAATCGGCGCAACGATCGCGCCATTCATCGGTTCCACTGATCTTTCAAACGACTCGACCGTCTCTCCCGCTCCACTTAATAGGCCCTAATAGAGGACTTCACCATGAAAATCCGTCATGTCCTGGCGGCTGTGCTGACAGCGGCCGCCACCCTTTGCGCCGCGGGCACGGCTTATGCCGATGGCACCGCAATCTGCTACAACTGTCCGCCGGAATGGGCCGACTGGGCGTCCCAGATCGATGCGATCCAGAAGCAAACCGGCATCCGCGTTCCGTTCGACAACAAGAACTCGGGCCAGGCGATCGCGCAGATGATGGCCGAGCAGAAGAGCCCGGTGGCGGACGTCGTCTATCTCGGCGTTTCGTCCGCTTTCCAGGCGAAGGCGAAAGGTCTGCTGCAACCGTACAAGCCCGCGCACTGGAGCGATATTCCAGCCGGCATGAAAGACCCGGATGGCAACTGGTTCGCGATCCACTCGGGCACGCTGGGCTTCTTTGTGAACAAGGACGCGCTCGATGGCAAGCCGGTCCCGCGTTCATGGGCTGACTTGCTGAAGCCCGAATACAAGGGCATGGTCGGCTATCTCGATCCGTCGTCGGCGTTCGTCGGCTACGCGGGCGCGGTCGCCGTCAACCAGGCGCTCGGCGGCACGCTCGATAATTTCAAACCCGGTCTCGACTGGTTCGCCAAGATGAAGGCGAACGCGCCGATCGTGCCCAAGCAGACTGCGTACGCACGCGTTATGTCAGGCGAGATCCCGATCCTGATCGACTATGACTTCGATGCATATCGCGCGAAATACACGGATCACGCGAACTCAGAATTCGTCATTCCCGCTGAAGGCACGATCGTCGTGCCCTATGTGATGAGTCTCGTGAAGGGCGCGCCGCATCAGGCGAACGGCGAGAAAGTGCTGGATTTCGTGCTGTCCGACGCGGGTCAGCGCCTATGGGCAAACGCATTCCTGCGGCCGGTGCGAGGCGCGGCCCTGCCGCCTGACGTAGCGGCAAAATTCCTGCCTGCGTCGGACTATGCGCGGGCCAAAAATGTCGACTTCGCGAAGATGGCTGCAAAGCAGAGCGCGTTCGGCGAAGAATATCTGCGCGTGATGCACTAATTCAAGACGATGCTCGACGCCACCTTCTCTAACCGCGCCCGGATCGCGCTGCTTGCTCCCGCCCTCGCCGTGTTCTGCGCGTTCTGGCTCCTGCCGTTGGTCGCATTGGTCCAGGCGAGTGCGGTGCCCGACGCGTTTTCGGCGTATCGAAGTGTCCTGACCAACGCGCGCTATGTGCATAGCTTGCTCGCGACCATTGGGCTCTCACTGGCCGTGACCGCGGTGACACTGGCGTTGTCGACGGTGGCGGGGCTGTTCCTCGCTCGCAGCGAGCTACCCGCCAAGTCCGTCCTGGTCGCACTACTAACCTTTCCACTTGCGTTTCCCGGCGTGGTCGTGGGCTTCATGGTGATCATGCTGGCCGGGCGGCAAGGACTGATCGGCGCGATCTCGATGCGTTTCACTGGCGATCGATGGGTGTTTGCCTACTCGATCAGCGGCCTGTTTCTCGGCTACCTGTACTTCTCGATCCCGCGCGTGATCGTCACGGTGATGGCTGCCGCGACGAAGCTCGACGCGTCGCTCGAGGAGGCAGCGCGCTCGCTCGGGGCATCGCCGTGGCCCATCTTCATTGACGTCGTGCTGCCGGCCTTGATGCCCGCGTTGATCGCGGCCGGCGCAGTCTGTTTCGCGACCTCGATGGGCGCTTTCGGCACCGCGTTTACGCTGGCTACCGACCTCGACGTGCTGCCCATGACCATCTATACCGAGTTCACGCTCAACGCGAATCTTGCCACCGCCGCAGCGCTGTCGATCGTGCTTGGCCTCGTTACCTGGGTCGTGCTGGCCGTCGCGCGCAGCCTGACCGGCGCGACGGTCGCGGCCACCGCATGAGCTTGCCTATGCCCGAATTTCTTAAAGTCCGTCGTCTGCTCGCAGCCGGGCAGTTGCTCGTTACGCTCGCGCTGATTGCATTCATGGTCGTCCCGGTTGTCATGTCGGTGATGGCGGGATTGACGGTCGACTATTTTCACGGCGTGTCGAGCGGCCTAACCCTCAAGTGGCTCGAACGGGTCTGGTCGATGTATCAAGGCTCGGTCTGGCTATCGATAGAAATCGCGCTCGCGACGCTCGCCATCACGCTCGCTACCGGCGTGCCGGCGGCGTATGCGCTCGCGCGCAGCAAGAGCCGCTGGGCGCGCGTCGTGGAAGAACTGCTGGTCCTGCCCATTGCGCTTCCCGGGCTTGCTACGGCGCTTGCGTTGTTATCGGTGTACGGCGGCTGGAGCGCGTTTCGCTCGAGCATGGGGTTCATTGTCGCCGGGCACGTGGTCTTCACCTTGCCGTTCATGGTGCGCTCGGTCGCAGCCGTGTGCGCAGGCACGGATTTGCGGACGATGGAAGAGGGCGCGGCGAGCCTCGGCGCCTCCTTCTCGCAGCGATTCGTGACCATCGTACTGCCCAATGCGCGGCCTGGAATTGTCGCCGGCGCGCTGGCCGTGTTCACGCTGTCAATCGGCGAATTCAACCTGACCTGGATGTTGCATACACCCGATACCAAGACGCTCCCGGTCGGACTCGCCGATGCCTATGCATCGATGCGGCTTGAGATCGGCAGCGCATACACGATCCTCTTCTTGCTGATGACACTGCCATTGCTGGTTGTCATGCAGTGGCTGGGCGTCGATCCGGCGGGTACGCAAAGCGCGCGCGCCGCAGCGAAGCGAAAGCGCTCGCTGACGAAGCCAATCTCGCCGGACCCCGTCCTTGGCCAACCTTCCCGTCCCGCGGAGACCGCACGATGAAACTAGACGCCGTCCCTGTCACCCTGAGTCGCTGCGCCAAGACTTTTCGCGGCCGGCGCGTGCTTGATCCCGTCGACCTTTCCATCGAAGCGGGCGAGACGCTCGTGCTGCTGGGACCTTCCGGTTGCGGCAAGACAACCACGCTTAGAATGATTGCAGGGCTGGAGAAGCCGGATGCCGGCGGCCGTGTGAGCTTTGGCGCCGACGATGTCACCGCGCTTCCTATCGAGCGTCGGCAGGTCGGCATGGTGTTCCAGAACTACGCGCTGTTTCCGAATCTGTCGGTGCGGGGCAATGTCGGTTACGGCTTGCGGATTCAGAAAGTAGAAGCGCAGGCGTTGCGTCGGCGGGTGGACGAACTTCTCGACATGACGGAACTCACCGCGCACGCCGACAAACCGATTGGCGAGTTGTCCGGTGGCCAGCGGCAACGCGTGGCGCTCGCTCGCGCACTTGCTCCGAGGCCGCGTGTATTGTTGCTCGATGAACCGCTGACCGCCCTCGACGCACGTCTGCGCGAAACCCTGCGCGCCGAGATGAACGCGTTGCTACGCGAGCTCCGGGTCACTAGCATCTATGTGACGCACGACCAGTCCGAAGCGATGGCGCTCGCCGACCGCATTGTCGTGATGAGCGCGGGGCGGATTGAACAATGCGGTACGCCGCGCGAGATCTATTACCGCCCGGCAAATCGCGCGGTGGCGCAGTTCGTGGGCACACTGAACCGCGTGTCGGGCGAGCGGCGCGACAATGCGCTGGTGACGCAGGGCGGTACGATCGTCGTGCCTGGATTGCTGGCGAATGTGAAGGTTCAGGACGGTGGCCGTACTGAGGCTTTCTTCCGCCCGGAGGATGCCCAGCTTGTCGATCCGCAGCGTGCGCAATTGCGCGGCACGGTCGAGTCGGCGCTCTTCCTCGGGGAGCGCACGCGCTTGCGCATCGAGGGCGCCGCGCCCGATGCGCTGATCGTCGACGTGCCGGGCCGGATCGAACTGGCGGCGGGAACGCTGGTGGGAATTTCAGTGCGCGACGAGGGCTGGGTTGCGCTGCATTAAAAGCTGCATTAGCGGCAGCACCAGAGGCTGCAT
Organism: Caballeronia sp.; assembly: GCF_049581465.1. GTDB lineage: Bacteria > Pseudomonadota > Gammaproteobacteria > Burkholderiales > Burkholderiaceae > Caballeronia. Next base: position 5,518 of record NZ_JBAUSA010000252.1, read on the forward strand.
TAAGGGCTTAATTGTCGCCACGTCATGAGAGAGAAAACGCGATGCTACTTGCTCAAATCACCGACCTTCATATCAGGACGCCTGGCTTGCTGGCTTATGGCCGGGTCGATACGGCCACCTGCCTCGTGCGTTGTGTCGAACGCCTGAACGCCCTTGTGCCCTGTCCGGACGCCGTGCTGGTTACCGGCGATCTGGTCGACTTCGGTACTGTCGAAGAATATCGGTACCTTGCAACGCTGCTCGAACCGCTGACGATTCCGGTGTACCTGATGGTCGGCAATCACGACGATCGCGCGGCGTTGCGCGAGGTTTTCACCGCGCCTTATCTGCACGATGACCGTACCATTGGCGAGTTCGTCCAGTACGCGTTCGATCTCGGCGATATGCGGATCATCGCGCTTGATTCGCAGGTGCCGCATGACAGCCCGGGAACGCTGTGCGACGCGCGGCTTGCGTGGCTTGAAGCGCAACTCGACCAGGCGCGCGGGCGTCCCGTCATTGTCGCGCTGCATCATCCGCCGTTCGCGACCGGCATCGGGCACATGGACGACATGGCGCTCGATCCGGTGGCCGCATCGAAGCTTGAGGCGTTGATCAGCCGCCATCCCAATGTGGAGCGCGTGTTGTGCGGGCATGTGCATCGGCCAGTACACAAGCGCTTTGGGGGGACCATTGCGTCGATTGCCCCTTCCACCGCGCATCAGGTCGTGCTCGACCTGAGTGCCGACGCCCCCTCGGCGTGGGTCATGGAACCGGGTGCGTTCGCGTTGCACTATTGGCAAGCGGGAACGGGTGTGGTGTCACATCACGCGTATGTCGAGCAATTCGACGGGCCCTATCCCTTTTTCGATTCGGACGGCGACCTGATCGATTGATCGGAGCGGGGGATACGGGCGACGTGCTTGTCAAAGCGCGTCTGAGCGATGCTTGACCGCAGCTCGCCCGAGTCTTCAGGCGGCGTGCATGTCTACGTACAATGGTGTTTAATGCTTGGCGGCCCCTTGTAACCGAGGCACGGCACGCGCACCTTCTGCCTTCCCGCGAGACCA
>NZ_JBAUSA010000253.1:0-3224 GCF_049581465.1 Caballeronia sp.
CGATGTGTTTATCGAAGAAAGCCCGTCCCCAGTGCCCGCCCCCGCGCCGCAAGAGCCGCATAAGGCTTCTCATGCACACGCGGTGCTGCCGGGACTCGACGATGTTCACTCAACGTTCCTTCGAGTGTTGATCTCCCGGCCGGCATGGACCCGTGCCGAGCTGTCCGATGCGGCATCGGACCTCGACCTGATGCTTGACGGCGCGATTGAACAGGTTAACGAAGCGTCGCTCGATCATTGGGACGAGCCGCTCACGGACGGGGATGACCCAGTAGAAATAAATCAGGACCTAGCTCAAAGGTTGGCAGCATGACAACGATTCGCCCAAAGGACCGCGATGCGGTCCTGCAATCTCTTCGCGCAGGGGTAGTCCCACGCGTTGGGCAACATCTCATCCAGGTTGGACGCGTGAGAGAGGTTGAGGCGCTCCTGACTGATATCGAGCGCGTCGCCGATGGCGGCTCAAGCTTTCGCATCGTGATAGGTGAGTACGGCGCCGGCAAGACCTTTTTTCTCAACCTGGTTCGAGCAATCGCGCTGGAAAAGAAACTGGTCACCGTGCACGCCGACTTGAACCCGGATCGCCGCCTTCATGCCTCCGGCGGACAGGCAAGGTCGCTATACGCCGAGCTGGTTAAGAATATGGCAACGCGCACCAAGCCGGAAGGCGGCGCGCTTGCCGGCGTGGTCGAAAAATTCATCGGGCAGGCGAAGACCGAAGCCCGTGCGTCGGGTCGCACGAGTGAGGAGGTCATTCGTGCACAGTTGGGCCAACTGACTGAGATGGTCAACGGCTACGATTTCGCAGACGTCATCGCGGCGTACTGCCGAGGTTTCGACGAAGGCAATGAGCAACTGAAGAGTGACGCCGTACGCTGGCTGCGCGGTGAGTTCTCAACCCGAACCGATGCACGTGCGGCGCTGGGCGTGAGGACCATTGTCGACGATGCCAACATGTACGATCAGCTAAAGCTGCTTGGCCGTTTCGTCCGTATGGCGGGCTACAGCGGACTGATGGTCTGTCTCGACGAACTGGTCAATCTGTACAAGCTCGCAAACGTCCAGGCGCGAAACAGCAACTACGAACAAATCCTTCGCATCCTTAACGATTCACTGCAAGGCTCGGCTGAAGGACTGGGCTTCGTACTGGGTGGCACGCCCGAATTTCTCCTTGATACGCGGCGAGGCCTCTACAGCTATACCGCGCTTCAGTCGCGGCTGGCCGAGAACGCGTTTGCGACGAACGGCCTGGTCGACTACAGCGGCCCGGTGGTGCGGCTAGCCAGTCTGACGCCGGAGGACTTCTACGTGCTTCTGGACAAGATTCGACTGGTGTATGCCTTCGGTGATATCAGCCGGGCGCTCGTCCCGGAAGAGGCGATTCCCGCTTTCATGGCCCATTGTGCTTCGCGGCTTGGCGACGCCTATTTCCGCACGCCGCGAACCACGATAACGGCGTTCATCAATTTTCTCGCAGTGTTGGAACAGAACGCCTCGGCGGATTGGCAGCAGATCATTGGAAGCATCAAGGTCGAGCGTGATACGGGCGGCGTGGCGGACATAGCGACTGATAGCGATGATGAGTTCGCCAGCTTCCGGCTCAACTGACTCCCGAAGTTTCGACCAGCTCGACGAGCGGATCCGCCGATGGATCTGGAGTGAAGGCTGGACGGAACTTCGCGACGCGCAGGAGCGGGCCGTACCCGCGCTCATTGACGCGGACCGGGACGTCATCATCGCAGCCGCGACCGCCGCGGGAAAGACCGAGGCGGCGTTTCTGCCGATCCTTTCGAATCTTCTGCGCGATGAGCCTTGCATCGGGTCAGTGCTCTATATCAGCCCGTTGAAGGCGCTGATCAACGATCAGTGGTCAAGGCTCGACGGCTTGTGTGAAACGCTGCAGATTCCAGTTGTGGGCTGGCATGGTGACGTCGCCGCCAGCCGCAAACAGCGGTTCCTGAAGCATTCGACGGGCGTATTGCTGATCACGCCGGAGTCGCTGGAGGCCATGTTCGTGACTCGCGGATCGTCGCTCGCATCAACGTTCGGAGCACTGCGCTACATCGTTGTCGACGAGTTGCATGCGTTCATCGGCTCCGAGCGCGGCATGCAACTGCAATCGCTCATGCACCGTGTGGACCGTGTCTGCGGCCGGCCCGTGCCACGAGTCGGGCTGTCGGCCACGCTAGGCGATATGCAGCTTGCCGCGAACTTCCTGCGGCCACGAGCGACGCGTCCCGTGCAGATAATTGAATCTGGAAGTGGAGGGCAGGAACTGAAGATTCTCATCAAGGGTTTTGTCGAGAAGCCGCCGCGTATTCATCTGGAACCGGACATCGAGAAACCCGGTCTGGAAGACATTGTTCCCGGCAGTACGGTCGACGTTGCAAACCAGATGTATCGAGCTATGCGGGGCTCGAATAATCTCATCTTTCCGAATAGCCGCCGGCAAGTCGAGCTCTACGCGGACTTGCTACGCCGGGCCTGTGATCGCGATGGTTACCCGAACGAGTTTTGGCCTCACCACGGCAGTCTTTCGAAGGATCTGAGGGAGGAGGCGGAGCGGGCGCTAAAGGCTGGCGATAAACCCGCTAGCGCTGTGTGTACGTCTACGCTCGAACTGGGCATCGATATTGGCGCCGTAAAGAGCGTGGCGCAAGTGGGTCCGCCACCATCAGTAGCAAGCCTTCGACAGCGTCTGGGGCGCTCGGGTCGTCGCAAAGGCGAGCCCGCGGTTCTGCGCGGTTATTGCATCGAGGCGGAACTGCAAAGCGACTCGGACTTGTCAGACCGCCTACGTGAAGGACTCGTGCAATCGGTCGCTATGGTGAACTTACTGCTGCGAGGCTGGTTCGAGCCGCCCCGCGCCGGTGGTCTACACCCATCGACGCTGGTGCAACAGGTACTGTCGATCATCGCCGAGCGTGGGGGCGTAAGCGCGGCCGAACTGTGGGACACGCTCGTGGCAACGGGGACGTTCGACGCGCTCGACAAGGTCACATTCGCGGCGATCCTGCGTGGCCTCGGCAGCAGGGACTTGATTGTTCAAGAGAAGGGCGGATTGCTGCTGCATGGCGTTGCCGGAGAGCGGCTCGTGAATCACTACGAGTTCTATGCATCGTTCACCAGCGATGAGGAATATCGCATCGTTGCAGGAATCCGGCAGTTAGGGTCGCTCCCGGTGTCCCGTCCGCTTACGCCAGGGCAAGGCATTATCTTTGGCG
>NZ_JBAUSA010000254.1:0-3848 GCF_049581465.1 Caballeronia sp.
GTTCTCAACATTGCGGTGGCCGTTACTCTTACGGGCTCGCCGCCACGCTCAGCATCATCGCGGGCAAGTGGAAGCCGCTGATCCTGTACTTCCTGCTCGACGGCCCGAAGCGCTACGGCGAGCTCAAGCGCAACGTCCATGGCGTCAGCGCCAAGGTGCTGATCCAGCAACTGAAAGAACTGGAGGCCGATCGCGTGCTGGTGAGGACCGACTACAAGGAGGTGCCACCGCGCGTGGACTACGCGCTGACCCCGCTCGGCCGCAGTCTCGCCGACAAGATTGTCCCGCTGTGCACCTGGGGAACCGAGAACATGGCAGAAATGGTGAACATGCTCGCCGAGCGCGACCGCTTGCTTTTGCCGGATACGCAAGAACCGCTGAGAACGACGTGAGAGACATGTTGTTCCCAGCGGTGTTGTGGACCTGTCGATGAAGACGCGGCGTCGGTGATTCAGCCGATCCCGACGTTCAAGGCGATATCCCAGGTGCCGGCGCCGTTTTTGGCCAGGCCGATCATCATCAGACCGAGCGCCTCGAGCGTCGAGGCCATGTGCAGGCCACCGACATCCAACGGACGCAGCCCGAGACTCTCGATGAAGGTCGAGACGCGCGCCTTGGCCTCCGCATCGTCGGCTGCGATGAACGCGTCGAGGCGTCCGTTCTTGGCAAGTACGTGGCCAAAGACGGTGTTGAACGCCTTTACGACGTGCGCGGTGGCGGGAAGACCCTTGGCGATCTCCTGCGCGCCGGAACTGCCGTGCGGGGTGACGAGGCCGGAAAGGTCCGGGGCGATCGGATTGGTGATGTCGATGATCACCTTGCCTTCGAGCGCGTCTCCGTAATCGGCCACTACCGCCGCCGCACTGCCGTACGGCACGGCGAGGATGACGATGTCGCCCGCCGGCGCGGCGGCGTAAGTCCCCGTGGTCGCTCCCGCTGAGAGCTTATCGGTCAGCGCCCGCGCTTTGGCTGGGTCGCGGCTCTGGACCTCGATGGTATGTCCTGCCTTCGCGATACGGCCGGCGACCGCCGTGGCCATGCCACCTGTGCCGATGATGCTAATAGTGCTCATGTAAAATATCCCTCTGAGTTGGGGTATGCCCGTAATCTGTACGAGGCTTTCGCCCATAATATTTTCCGTGTGCGCCGAGCCACTTGCGTCACCCTCCTACCACTCCGGGAGGATAGTGTCTTGGTCGGGCTCGGCGCGATGCGGGAGTCCCTGCCGTCCGCTTAGCTCAGCTGGCAGGGAAGTAGTGGCCATTGTCCATATCGGCAAACAGGCCGGGCTGCGTTGGTGTCCAGCCGAGCGTCTGGCGCGTGATGGCATTCGACGCCGGGGTATCCAGCGTGACCAGATTCGCAAGGAACCCGAAATACCCCGGCAGCATCAGCACGTCCGCGGGAATGGGCACGGCGGGCAGCTTCAAGCGACTGCCGATGGCCTCGGCGATCTCGCGGTACGGAATGCTCTCGTCTGCAACCGCATGCCAGCTTCTGCCGGCCGCGCCCTTCTCAAGCGCCAGGCGGAACACGGTGGCGAGGTCGCGGGTGTGCACGGCGGCCCACCTGTTCGCACCGTCTCCGGGGTAACCGACGACACCCTTTTCCTTCGCCAGCCCGATCAGCAGCGGAAGGAAGCCGGCATTATCGGTCGCGCTGTGCATGATTTCAGGAATCCGAACGACCGAAGACCGCACGCCTTTTTCGGCGAGGCCGATTACAGTGGTTTCCACGATGTTTCGAACCCGCAAGGTGTACTTGTATGGATCGCCGCCGGGAAGAGGCGGATCCTCCTCGGTGGCCGGCCGACCCAGGTTTTCCCAGCCGGGCGAGCCGATGCTTCCGGATGAGACCAGCGGCTTTCCGGTTCCGGCCAGCGCCTCGCCATATGCGAGCATGATCTGAAGCTCCGCATCGGCCACGGCGTTGATCCCGCCGACCGGAATCAGGTCTTGCCGGTGTGCGACATGGATGACACCGTCAGAGGCGGCGGCCGCTTCTTTAAGACCGTCAAGATCCTCGAGGCTACCGAGACGCGCCTTCGCACCGAGTGCGGACACCGCAGCCGCCGCCTTGTCTGAACGAGCCAGGGCGGTGACCTCATGGCCGGCGGCGATGAGGTCGGAGATGATGTACGGACCGGAATGGCCGGTCCCGCCAGTGACGAATACGTGCATATTAGGGCTCCTGTTGATGATGTGATGCGAGAAGTTCTGCGAGTGCGCTCAACCGAGAAGGCTGGCGCCGAGTGTGAAGGTGACGGGTTTTGTAAAATTCATGGGCAGTTTGCTCATGACTTTGGGTATGACGGCCGGGTGCTTTGCTACCGGCTCCCTGCCGTCAGCTTGTCAGCCGGCAGGGAAGTAATGACCGTTGTCCAAGTCCGCGATCAGGCCGGGCTGAGCGGGCTCCCAGCCGAGAACCTGGCGCGTGATCGCGTTGGATGCCGCGAGGTCCAGCGTCACCACCGCCGTTAGGAACCCGAAATAGCCTGGCAGCATCAGCTCGTCAGCGGGAATGCTCACGGCGGGCAGGCCCAGGCGGGCGGCAATGGCCTCCGCTATCTCGCGGAACCGGATACCCTCGTCGCCGACCGCGTGCCAGGTCTTGCCGGCAGGTCCTTTTTCGAGCGCCAGGCCGAACAAGGAGGCCAGATCGCTGGTGTGCACCGCGGGCCACCGGTTTTCGCCGTCGCCGGGGTAGCCGACGAAGCCCTTCGTTTTCGCGAGCCCGATCAGTTGCAGGCGCCCCGTCGAACTATGCACCAAGGTAGGAATTCTCACGATCGAAGACCGCACGCCCTTCTCTGCGAGCCCGACTACAGCAGTCTCCACGATGTTGCGAGCCACTAGCGTGCCAGCGTGCATGGGTCCACAAGGAAGGGCCGGGTCATCCTCGGTCGCCGGTCGGCCGAGGCTGGCTAGTGCGAGGAGCGGGCCTGCCCGCCCCAAGTTCGTGGGCGCGCCGATGCTCCCCGCCGCAACGAGCGGCTTTCCGGTGCCCGCCAACGCCTCGCCGAACGCGAGCACGATCGACAGCTCCGAGTCGCCTAAGGCAGTGATCCCGCCGGACGAAAGCAGTTCGGCCCTGTACCCGAGGTGGATGACGCCGTCGGACTCCGCCGCCGCCGCCTTCAGACCGTCAAGGTCGGCAAGGTTTCCACGTCGTACCCTGGCGCCGAGCGCAGACGCTGCTGCCGCAGACGTGTCCGACCGGGCCAAGGCGACGACTTCATGCCCGGCGCCGATGAGGTCAGGAATGAGGTATGAACCGACCCGGCCGGTCCCGCCAGTGACGAAAACGTGCATATTAGTAATCCTTATGAGTGACGTGGTGCCAGAAGTCGTGGAATCGGTGCACTCAGCCGAGCAGGCTGACGCCGATTGAGAAGTGGGTGTGCTTGACGGAGTGGCTGAGGAGGCCCAGCGACAGCAGGCAGGCGTGCTCCAGTGTCCGCGCCATGGATAGCGGCCCGGTATCCATTGGACGCAGTCCGAGGCTCTCGATGAACGCCGAGACGCGTGCTTTCGCGTGCTCGTCGTCCCCGGCGATGAACACGTCCAACGGGTGGCCAGGGACGGGACCGGCAGCCAGGACGTGGGAGAACTGGGTGTTGAACGCCTTGACGACTTTCGCATCGACAGGGGCGGCCTTGGTGATCTCCTGCGCGCCGAAACTGTCGCCGGGGGTCACAAAGCTCGTGTGGTCGGAGGCGACGGGATTGGTGATGTCGACAAGAACCTTGCCTGCCAGCTCTTCGCCGTACTGCTTCACCACCTCAAGAACGGCGGAGTAGGGAACTGCCAGGATGACCATGTCCCCGGCCGGGGCGGCGCCGAACGTTC
>NZ_JBAUSA010000255.1:0-5992 GCF_049581465.1 Caballeronia sp.
CTCCTGCCGTGCGCCATCGCGGTCCTGAGTGATCCGCGCTATTTCATCTCTCTTGCTTGAGACGAGCGCAGCCAACCCTTCCCGCGCCTTGCGTTCCTCGTCAAGCGACGCCTTGGTAGCGTCCAGATTTGCCTGTTCCACCGACGCTCGCTGCACGAGTTCCTCTATGCGTGCCTCGGCCGACTGAGCACGTAACGTGGCCGCGCTCGACTCCTGCGACCACTTTTGCACCTCTTCGGACTTCGCCTGACAGGTCTCGCCCAACATAGCGACCTCCTGCCGCGCGTCATCACGCTCGTGAGTGATCCGCGCTATTTCATCGCTCTTGCTTGAGACAACAGAGACCAACTCTTCGTGCGCCTTGCGTTGCTCGTCAAGCGACGCCTTCGTAGCTTCCAGATTGGCCTTGTCGATCGACACACGCTGCACGAGTTCGTCTACGCGTGTCTCGGCCGCTTCGGTGCGGCCGGTTGCTGTCGCGAGTTCGGCTCCAAGGTGTAGGGCAGCATTTTCCGAGGCACTCAATGCGCTCGTCAGGGCAATGATTCGCTCGCGCCCCGCCTCGACTTCTTCAACGATCTTTTGGTACTCGGTAAGCGCCTCGTCCCGTTCCGCGAAAGCGGTTTCCAGATGCTGGCCCGTCACAGTCAGGCGCTGATTAAACGCCTTCTCTGCGGTCTCCTGGGACGTGGTCCAGATCCGAGCGGCGGCGCTCATCACCGTTTCGGCAAGGCTTCCCGGCAAACCCGCCTGGAGCTGCAATTCCAGCGTTTTGTCCTCGCGCGCTTCGCGCCAGCGTTCCAAGGCCGCGACGATCGCGACAAGCGACCCGCCGCGAACCTCTGACCAGATTGCCACCGGGGAAACTCGTTTGCCTTCTTCGATCATGCGGTCTGCGATTGCCGCGACCACTTCATCGGTGATTGTGTCTGCGTCCGTGGACATAAGCGCCTCAAGAATCAATGTAAGCGGGCGAAAAAATAATCCGATACGTTACTACGTTTAGCGACATTTCCGATGAAAGGAACACAACGGTTGTCCTGACGAGGGCTAATCTTACGAATTGCCTTCGTTTCGACGCTCCGGTTGCCATCGACATTCTCGCCGCTGCCGGGCGGACTTTATATCAAAGACATGGCGAACAACGCGGCACCCTCCACACGCATCGCGGTTGTGATTTCGATTCCGCCCTGCGCGACACGACCTAACCGTCGCGTTTCGCCGGCGCGCGCACTATCAGCCACGCCGGGATCGATCTTGTGCCCGGTGTGCGGGTGTGAACACTTATAAAACTTCTTTAGTGGCGGTCAACTCGCGGGTCTGCGAGTCCGCGTTGTGAAGGCATTACGTAAGTGCCTTGGGTTTGCGACTTGACAACTTTTTGGTTGATCGACCGATCGAGTGATCGTCGTGTGTCAACTCTTGATGATTTTTGACAAAACGTCCGAAAAATGGCGGTTACGCTGGCGAGGCTGCCATTTCAGACGCGGCGTTCATTCACAGAGGACACTTAAGCATGACGGAACAACAGAACAACAAAACCACACTTCTTTTTATCGCCATCGGTTTGCGCACCGCAACGGCCAAGGATGGGCACTGAGATGTCGACGGGTTCTTCAAAAATTCCCTATTACAAAGTCGGATGGTTTATCCACAAGTGGGTGCTCTGTGGCGGTGCGGACGGCTGTGAAATTGTCGACGAAGCTGAACTTGCCTCAGATAAGCCGCCCCCCAAACCTGCACAGCCGAAAACGCCATCCGCGGCGAGCAAACCTGTACCGAAGCCTGATGCAGCAACGAAGATGCTGAATGACCTCCAGAAAGCAGCAAACGCCTTTTCGCGCTTCCAGGCTTGGCTCGATACGCCCGATACGCCCAAGCCAACGACGGAGGCTCGGGACTCGCAAACAAAGGAGGATACCGTTGCGCCGTTCGACATTCAGGAGATACCTATCACGATGCGAGCGTTGAGCTTGCCGATGGGTGCAAAACTGATGGAGAGGTGGTTTGCTGGCCAGCTTAATTATTCGCCGGACGATCAAGCCGAAAGCAGAGGGCTGAACCAAAACGGAGAACCATACCCGCCGTCCATGATTGACAAGACCAATGTGACGATGAAATGGGCGTTGGGTTTCGAACGTGCGAAGGCGCAATACGAAAACCTGGTTCACAACGTGATCTATAGCCAAGCGTCGTTGCAGCAGTTGGCGAAAATCTTGCAGCGCTATCCGCCTCAGACGAACATCGATGCCAGATCAACGCAAATTGAAGACGTTCACACCTATCTTCAATTCGAAAGGGCGGGAGTTGAAAGTACATGGTCGCAGAAACTGGAGCAGGCGCGCAAGAGAGCAGTTGAGGATCGTGGCGTCCCGGATGATCTTACCGCGGCCCTCGGATCGTTCACATTCTATGTTGCTATTGAGCGGGCCTTTGTTAATGCGCGCTCGGCGACGGTAAGCGAAATCTCTGTTTATATCAAAGATAACTACACCTTTACGACCGACCCGGGTAGCGTATCGCAGTATTTGGGGCACTGGAGCAGCAAGGGCGTTATCGTCGTGCCGCCCACGGAAGGCTCAACTCTAGCAAACCGAGGCTGGGCTAACTTCGCCGTTAAGCTTGGCGATCCGAAAGTTAAGGGAAACGTCTATTATCCTGTGCGCAATAGCGACTTTAGAAAATGGCAAGTGAAACATCGTCGCGGTGGAGACTTCATTATCTACTCCAATCGAATTGTTTTGCTCCTCTTATTACGCCCGATCAAGGTGCTTTGGTGATTTTAGACATAACCAACGATATTTGGGCTGGCGTTACGCTTGCCAGCCCAGTCATTGCGCTGCTCCTACTCTGCTATCTGGTTGTCGCCGGATCGGTTGCGCTATTTGGAAGACGGGAGCGGATGCGCCGACGTTTCATCCGGATCGGTAAGATCGTTGCGACGGTGGTTGCAACTACGACGGGCCTCGGATTCGTTGCGCACTATGTTTGGCTTGTTGAGATTAGGGGCACCGTACATGCATGCGAATCACATGCGTCCGAGAACGGCGAATACATCGCAAAGCAATGCATGTTGAATACCGGACTTAGCTATCTGCGCGTATATGATGGCCAGACAAACTGGCTACTTGCGGAACGGACATACAAATGTCACGCTGGTTTTTCAAAAATTATTGTGAACGATCGAATGGCATTCGACGCATGCGCCGAAGGCGACAGTTTTATCAAATTGCCCCCGTCGGTATATGACAGGATTCGATCGATGTTGCCGTAGTTGCAGCGTTACAGCCGAGGTTTGCGGGTAAAGTCTTACGAGTGACGGCGGAGCGCCGGCGCGAAATGGACAACCCATATCGCGCCGCGCCCCGTGCCCCTATCAGGCCGCTGTTTCCGCCAGGGGTCCTACAATCCTTAACAGTAGCCAACGGCGTAGTTCACGTGTTGCGCTCCTGGACGATCAACCATCCAGTACGCATCAAAAAGCCGCTGATCAAGTTCCAAAACCGCATTTCCCAGGATTAGACTATCCTTAGCTAGGAATTCGCCATGAAGCGGTTATCCGACCCAACTACGTTGACGCTTTCTGTTCATGGACCTAGCGCAACCATCGCACGCCCAAGCTTGATCCTTCGTCGCTGGGCGCGAGACACGCGCGGAGGTGGGTGTCGTCATGATTGAGCCTTCCGATTTTCCGATCAGAAAGATAGTGCTTAGTCACGGAGGCGGCCGTATACCCGCAGTCGGATTTGGCACGCTGATTCCCGATGTGGCCACGCTGACAAGCGCCATCAAAGTCGCGCTGGAAGCCGGGTTTCGACACTTCGATTGTGCCGAGCGATATCGCAACGAGCGTGAGGTGGGCGAGGCCCTGCAGGCAGGACTTGCAGCCGGAAGGATCGCGCGCAAAGAAATCTTTGTGACCACCAAGCTATGGAATTCAAATCATCGGCCCGAGCGTGTCGAACCGGCTTTCGGGGCAAGTCTTGAAAGGCTGGGGCTAGACTATCTGGACCTATATCTCGTTCATACGCCGTTTGCATTTCAACCGGGAGATGAGCAGGATCCGCGCGATGAAAACGGAGATATCCTCTACGATGAAGGTGTGACGCTACTCGACACGTGGAGAGCGATGGAAGCGCTCGTCGACCATGGAAAATGCCGGTCCATCGGACTGTCTGACATCAGCCTGGACAAATTGCTGCCGCTCTACCAATCGGCAAGAATCAAGCCGGCTGTGGTCCAGGTCGAAGCACATCCTTATCTGCCAGAAACGGAACTTCTGGAATTCTGCAAGGAGAGAGAGATCGTGTTTTTGGCTTTTGCGCCATTGGGTCACGGAATAAGGCCAGGGCCGCTCGAGGACGCGGTCGTCATGCAAATCGCCGCGCGAGTTGGAAAGACGCCAGCACAGGTGCTGCTCTCCTGGGCCGTGCAACGTGGCACAGCTTTTCTTACAGCGCCCAAAACCGAGGCCCGCGCGCGGGAGAGTTTTAACATCTCAGCCCTCCCGGCAGACGCTTTCGACGAGATCAATCGGATTCAGACCAGGCAGAGATTCAACGAAGTCGTGAAGACGGGCAGTCCTGGTTTTATTCCGCTGGAAGTACGCAATAGATAGACGTGAACGCTATCCGGAGGCAGGCCATGCAGGAAGAAAAAAATCGTGAATCCCTGAATGCGCACTGGCAAGCATCGGCGGCGGGCGATCTCAACGCGGAACACGATATTTACGATGATGACGCCATCTGCGATTACCCTCAATCAGGTGAACGAATCATCGGACGAATCAACTTGCAGGCATTGCGGGGTCACCATCCCGATAAGCCATCGGGTTTCGATGTCAGGCGAATTCAAGGAGAAGGCAATCTCTGGGTCACGGAATACACCATCACTTATCAGGGGCGGGCGGCTTACACGGTAAGCATCATGGAGTTCCGCAACGGCAAGGTCGTTCACGAGACCCAGTATTTTTCGGATCCGTTTGAGGCGCCGGGTTGGCGCAGCGGGTTGGTTCAGCAGATCGCGTGAGCTCGCGTCGCGGCGAGATAAGCCCGTCAGCTTAATGGCCGCGCTGATTGCCCAGCGTCTTGTCGCCTGTCTTGCGATTCAATATTGCACCAGTATCGTCACGCGGCGGTTCGCAGTTCGGGCGTTCGCGTTGTCACCCATCACTAAGGGAAAATTGTCAGCCCGACCGATCGCGGCCAGTCTATTTGGCTCGATTCCCCTGTCGACCAGGAATCGGACGACGGCTCCCGCCCGTGCAGACGAAAGCTCCCAGTTTGACTCGTATTTCGCGGTCGAGATGGGCAGACTGTCGGTGTGTCCTTCCACGAGGATATTGTTTGTTGAATGGTTCCTCAGTATCAGGGCGACCTGGTTCAAAACGTCAAACGACTCCGGCAACAAGTGCGCGTCGCCCGAATTAAACAGTATTTTTGCGTTGATTCCGATCTCGACACCCGGGGCGCCGTTCACGATGGTGATCTGTTGTTTATCGCGAAGCGTTCCCAATAAAGACAAGAGATTCTTCCTGGCGGCCTCTGGACCCCCAGTCACGGTGTTCAGATCGTTAGCGTGAGCGTCATCAGTTCTTTCCTTGACGATGTGCCGCTCGAACGTCTTTATTTCAAGCTCTTTATATTTGGCCAACTGCAACACATACAGAGCAAGAAACAGCACCATTAGCGTTGTTATGAGGTCCGCGTAAGAAATAAGCCAGCGCGCGGAGTTCGTCTCAGCATCGCCGTCCTGCTCATAGCCGGTCTTGCCAGACACCAGGCGTTTGTTACCGGAGGGGCTGTCCATACGTGGAAGGTTTGTTTTCGAAGTACGTTTTATTGGATGCCGGCCAACGCTAGCGATTCAAGCTTGACTATTTAGGGCTAGCTAGGCCAGCATCTCTGCCGATCTTTCGCGGACGTCGCCCGCCAGCCGGGTTTCGATGGTGTGAGGAGATTCCTTCCGTGATATCGCAAGCAGCCCATCAAGG
>NZ_JBAUSA010000256.1:0-4129 GCF_049581465.1 Caballeronia sp.
AGCAGAACCCCACCGCCGTATATCCGGTTCTTGTCCATCGGCCCGCGGTTTCGCTCCACGCTTACTTCCCACGCTCGGTCGCCCTCACGCAGTTGCGCTTCACTTCGTTCGCTCCGGTCCACTCACGGGCCGACGCGCACCTCCAAGATTGCGCCCATGCTGGGCGCACCACTGGACAAGCCCGCTCTACTCAAAGCGGGTCTCCGCGGCGTCAACGATGCAGCCGAAGACGCCGGCATAGACGAGCCCGATGCCCGATATGTCGCAGAGGTTGCGCCGATTATTCGATACGTTGTCACGGCGGGCCGCTTGCCCGTCGACGTCACTGCAAGTCGAAAGCCCGCGCCCCGCGATCTTTGAAAGCGCTATTGCGTCAACATGCTTGATCGATTCCCAACCAAACCGCGCATGTCGTACGTGCCCAGCGCAGACGCGCAGTGATCTTGCATGCATTTCACCACCAAAAGTCTGAGTCCGTGCGCAGGCTCGTGCTCACTTTGAGCCCAAGGTCAACATCGACACCACAGTGTTTTCTCCCGATGCAGCTCGCACTGAGACTGCCAACTCACCCATTGCGATTTATTTTGGCCATTCCGAAAAATAATTCTTCGTTCACTGCAGTAAGTTGGAGTAATTCGGTGTTAGGTAACGTTCAATACAGTCCCTGCTAGTCGGTCATCTGCCATCGCCCCCCTAGTAAATCGCGATACTTCAGCTACAGTCCGTCTCAGAGCACAGGCAAATAACACAAAGTACAACTACGTATAGGTGACACTATGGGATCTCCTGGATTTATGGACGACGCTGACATCGAACCTCCGCTCGCCGGTTACGACGGTGCTGCACCGTTCACCATTGCCACGTTTTGCAAGTGGTATCACTTAAGCCGCCCTTTCTATTACGAGCTGAAAAAGCTCGGTAAAGGCCCGCAAGAACTGCGTATCGGCTCTAAGAAGATCGTAATTACGCAGCGCTGCGCCCATGCGTGGGAACAAGCGCGCTTTGCTGAGCAAGTGAACGCGTCGAACGCGGGTGACGCTGCTTAACACCTCATCGCCGCATCTATCATCGAATACCCCAGAGCGATCGCGCTTGGCCGTCGAGCACCCAGTCGCTTGGCGTGGCGAAGCTCGGCTTACGAGTATCCAAATTTCACGGAGAATCACTGTGACCGATTTTGATGCATTCCGCGCAAAACGCGGACGGACGCGGGGCTTTATCGATAATTGGAATCCGCGAGTCAAGACGCTGGAATTACTTTATCTAATGCTGACGATCGAAAATGAGTATGCGGCCCATCTGCCATTAATACGTCGGCATATTTTTTATCGCCTAGTTAGCAAACACGGCTATGCGAGAAGTGAAAAATCGTATGCCGCACTCGGCCAGCATTTAAGCAATGCACGCCGGGTTCGCTTTATCGACTTTAACGTTATCCGCGATGACGGGTTCCCGCGTTCCGGCGCTCTAGGGTACCCCGACATCGCCGCGTCCCTGCGCGTCGGGGCCTCACGCGCCGCGAGGTTCACCCGTGATCGCCAACTCACACATGCGATGTGCTGCGATTGTCCGGCCTTGCGTGGAGTGAGCCGCGATGAACGCACGCGCGCTTGACGCTCTTTACAGCATTCCGGCGGACCTGCCGCGCGAGACGTGGATCAGAGTGCTTATGGCCGCCAGCGCGGCGGGGCTGAATGATTGCGATGCGCGTGAATGGTCGCGACAAGCCGTGGACAGCTTCAAAGAATCGGACTTTAAAGCTACTTGGCAAAGCATCGAACCGAGCGGCGCGATTACCGCTCGGACGCTATTTCATTTCGCGCGTAGATATGGATGGAATAAACCGATGAAGAATCGCGGTGACGCGCCAATAACCCCGGTGGTGAAAGCACCTTCGACGCCACCCAAGAAGGTTGACGTAGCTAGCATATGGGCCGATGGCAGCCCTGCTGACACTGACCCGTATGTCAGCGCGAAGCGGATCGACCCGACCGACCTTAGGGTACTTCCGAACGGCTTATTGGCTGTACCGCTGAGGTCCTTAGCTGGCGAGTTGCACTCATTGCAACAGATCGACGCAAAGGGTGGGAAGAAGAACCTTGCCGGTTGCAATCTCGCAGATTCAATGTTCTTGATCGGCGCAATAGCTGCCAACGGTCGAGTGTTCGTTGTCGAAGGAATCGCTACAGGCAACGCGGTGGCGCGCGCCGATATACACGCTGCCGTCGCGGTTACAGTGGGCGTTGGCCGCTTCGCGACCGTCGCTCGCGCGATCCGCTCACAATATCCAGGCGCACAGATCATTCTTGTGCCGGATCGCGGGCAAGAACAGCGTGCCGAAAAGATCGCCTGTGAGGTTCGGGGCGCATGGATTGTGATGTCCGACGACGCACCAAGAAATTATGACGCGTACGACTTCGAGGTCCAACACAGCACAGAAGCGCTTGCGCAACTGCTGCTTAATGTCAAAGTTCCGGCGCTTCGCTATTGCGTTCTTAGCGGATGCGAGATCGCCGCTCGCCCGACAAAAGATGACCTGATCGATGGGGTCGTTCCGGCAGATGCCGTGGGGTTGATCTGGGGTGGGATTGGCGTATCGAAGTCCTTCTTTGTGCTCGAAATGGCTGCACGCCTGGCTGAAGGTCGCGAATTTTTCGGACGTACGACGCGTCGCGTCGTTGTGACTTACCTGGTTCTCGAAGGTCACGCCGGTATTTCGCGGCGGATTCTGGCGTGGCAAGTCGCAAACAAGCGGCTCTTTCCGTCAAACGTTCATTTTATTGAACAGCCGTTTTCGCTGCACGCGCGGCAAGACATTGATGACCTGTGCACAGCGATGCAGGCGGTCGGCGCGAAAGATGGCGTTCTATTCATCGACACACTCGCTCGCGCAACAAGCGGCGCAGACGAAAACTCAAGCCAAGACGCATCGCTAACAATTAAAGCGATGTCCGAACTGCGCGATCGCATCGGCGGGACGGTCATTGCGATACACCATTCGGGCAAGAATCTTGATGCGGGTCCGCGTGGGCATTCATCGATCGCCGCAGCCGTGGATTTTCACCTTCACGTGTTGAAGGTGAAGGGCTCGCGCGAATGGCGCACGGGCAAGCAGAAGGACGGCCCAGACGACATCGCGCATTTATTCGCGCTCGACCCCGTCGAAGTCGGCACGAAAGGGAACGGATTGCCTCTTACGTCGTGCGTGATCAGACCCGTCTTTGAAAAGGTGTTGGCAAACCGCCCAGCGATGCCAAAAGGCATGACACAAATAGCGGTTTACGAAGCCATCAAAAAAATGCTGATTGTGTCCCCGGATTTCGGAAAAGGACACAGCCCGGTCGACCGTCCTTGTGTCCAACTGCAGAAGGTTGTGCTCGTCGCGGGCGCAACACTGGCGTGCGAACCAAAGCTGCGCAAGACCCTTGTCGGACGAGCGATTCAGGCGATGGCAAAGAACGGCGTTTATGTCATTGAAGACGATTGGCTGCGGGAGAAATGATGGCCCGGACACAAGCGGACACAAGCGGACACAAACACAAATTTTGTGTCTTGGACACAGGACACAGGTGACACCCCCCTTCTTTAGAAGGGGTGTCACTTGTGTCTGTCCCACGTACAACTGGAAATCAACCGAAGGAAGCTGCAATGATCGACGCTCTCATTGGCGGCAAACTGTACGGAAAAGCGGTCGAGATCCATATGACGCGCGATCGGGCGACCGTTGTCGAGGGCCGTCTCATCGCCGTCAAGGATTTCACCTCCGGTCGTTGTTGCGTTGCCTTTCAACGCCATCTTTTTCATGTTCGCATCCTTCGGGACTATTCCGCATGTACTTGTTAGTCGCGCGTGTTGTCCTGCGTCGTAAGCCGTGCTTGTCCGTCAGGCGTGAAATACGTGCCATAGCGCACAAGTCCTCCTTGATGCAATTCACAAGTCATCGTGAAACTGAGCAACATGCCGTCCTCCGGATCGACGGGAGCTATATCGATCGATTTCAAGCGCGGCTCGTACTTGAGCAACGTGCCTTCAATCTCGCGTCGAAGCGTATGCGCCGAGGCCGGCATGTGCCGATAAATCTTCGACAGGTCACCCAGACCGTAGTCAGGCAAATGCGCAAGGCCATTGC
>NZ_JBAUSA010000257.1:0-5659 GCF_049581465.1 Caballeronia sp.
GCGTCCTGGTGGGCCTCTGGTTTCAGTCGGATGTCCGGAAAGCATATTTCTTCGCTCGGACGAAGGGCTACATCGCGCCCGTCGACGGAATGAATCGGACGCCGCGAATCGCGGCCAACTGCCCGAAACG
This sequence comes from Caballeronia sp., assembly GCF_049581465.1. Taxonomy (GTDB): domain Bacteria; phylum Pseudomonadota; class Gammaproteobacteria; order Burkholderiales; family Burkholderiaceae; genus Caballeronia. The sequence goes on from NZ_JBAUSA010000257.1 coordinate 131, forward strand.
TTGGCTTGTGGTCCTTTATATAGAGCTAAACCCTGCTCTGGTCGGCTTGTAGGAATAGGGACATCCAACAATACAGTCTGTTGAATCGACAATCGTTTACGAAATATTAACGCCGCATTTGATAGCCTTAAAACAAGCAATGGAAATCGGGAGCCGTATGACGCATACACTCGCGGGCTTGCGGGCTTTCCTCGCATCGGGCAAGCCCCCCGCGCACCGCCGGCCACGTTACGCGCCTGGCCGCAATGTGATGATGCACATCACGCTGGACGCGCAACACGCCACCCCGCTGCGTCAGGCACTGACCCGCGATTGCGCCGGTCAGCCGTGGACCATTCGCCTCGTGCCTCTGCACGGAACGGGCCGAGTGCGTCTGTCGCTCTACTTGCCCAAGGACGCAGTGAGCGGGGCGATCGAGCGGGTCACACATCTGGCGCCGACGGCTGAGGTAGGGCAACTGTTTGAAGTGCCCGATGCCCCCACCGACGCCTGGCGGGATCTGATGCACCCCGCGTCTTCTCCGTGTGCCGACCCGGCCGGTCAACCGGACGACATGGCCGCCGGAGCGGACACGATCGCCCAACTGCTCGCCCAGGATCACGTCCTGCTCGGTCTGGATGTCGCTAGCCGGGAGTCACTCTTCGTGCAGGTTGGCCGTTTGTGCGAACAACGCTTCGGACTGCCGGCGGCGACCGTGATCGCGGCCCTCGAGGCCCGCGAAGCGTTAGGCTCGACCGCGCTGGGCCAAGGCGTCGCCGTTCCGCACGGTCAAATCAAGGGGCTGCGTCGGGCCATGACGTTGTATATTCGCCCGGCGATTCCCATTGCGTTCGATGCGCCCGACGGAAATCCCGTGACCGATGTGGTCGTGCTATTGGTCCCGGAATGGGCCAACAGCACGCATCTGCATCTGCTAGCCGATGTAGCGCAGCGCTTCTGCGACCACCACTTCCGGGAGCAACTGCATGCCTGTGTCGACGCACAGGCCGTGTGTCAGTTGTTCGTTCGCTACTACGCACCGGAAGCGGACCCGGCCGGCCGTCCTCATGCAGCGGTCAAATTATTCGGCAAAGGCAAATAGGTCCCCTGGGAGGCGGAGAGCGCTTCCCGAAGAAGCTCGAGCGCTCATCCTTTAACCGAGTGGCTGCATCAGGATCGCCAGGACCTCGCCGGCAGTGGCTATCGCAACGGCAGACTCCACCGGGTTCGTGTTGAAGAACGTCCAGAGCCCGACATCGTCCTTGAAATCGTTCCACGTGCCGACAAATCCGAGCGACAGGATCAGCCCGAAAAGCAGGCTGAAGGCGATTGCAGCGGACAGCCACTTGTTGTGATCAAGGGTGCCCGGCGCAAACGCAAACGCGCTCAGGCAGAGCACTTGAACGGCAAGCACCACCAGCAGGCCAGGATGGTACTGGATGCCGTTGTGCGTGAACGAACGCGACATGCGCGAGCGTTCGTATCTGTTCCCCATTGCTTGTCCTCCCTGTGCGTCAGCCAGACGGACGCGCAGCGTCTGCACCTCAAATCTCCACTCTAGCGCCGAGTTCGATCACCCGGTTGGTTGGCAGCTTGAAATAGGCGGCGACGTTACCGACATTGTGCAACATGATGCCGAACAGCCTCTCGCGCCACAGTGCCATGCCTTTGCCTGGCGTGGGCACCACGGTGGCGCGACTCAGGAAATAGGATGTTTCAGATGTTTCGAACACGAGGCCGTCTGCCCTGCAGGTTTCAAGCGCGCGCGGCAAATCGACCTCGTCCTTAAAACCGTAGTTGACCGTAAGCTGATAGCAATCCGGGCACAACTGCAGCACCGTTACCCGCTGGCGCTCATCGACCCATGGGACGTCGCAGGTCGTCACGGTCAGGAACACCATGCGCTGATGAAGCACCCGGTTATGCATGAGATTGTTCAGCAGTGCGTGCGGCACGCCGCTGGGATCGGGTGACATGAAGATCGCGGTGCCGCCAACGCGTACTGGGGCGCTACCAAGCAGCGAAACCAGAAACGGCTTGAGGGGCGTAGTCCCGGCCCGAGCATGTGCTTCGGCCATCATCATTTCCCAACCGCGCCCCCACGTGGCCATGACGATAAACATGAGCAACCCGATCGCTAGCGGGAACCAGCCGCCCTGTGTGATCTTGAGCAGGTTAGCGGAGAAGAACGTGGCGTCGATGACAAAGAAGAACACGGTCGCGAAAGTGCACAGCACCCAGTTGTAATGCCACGCATAGCGCACGACGAAGAACGTGAGCACGGTCGTGATGAGCATGGTGCCCGTGACGGCGATGCCATAGGCCGATCCCAGCGCGGTCGATGAACCAAACCCGAGCACGGCGGCCACGACTGCGACAAGTAGCGTCCAGTTGATGCCTGGAACATAAATCTGGCCGATTTCCTTGGCTGACGTATAAACCACGTTCATGCGCGGCAGGAATCCGAGCTGCATCGCCTGCTTGGTCATCGAGTAGGTGCCTGAGATCACGGCTTGGGACGCAATGACCGTGGCTACCGTAGACAGGACGACCATCGGATAAAGCGTCCACGAAGGGAACAATCGGTAGAACGGATTTTGCAGTGCTGACGGATCCGCCAGCAACAGGCCCCCTTGGCCGAGATAGTTCAACGCAAGCGCCGGGAACACCAGTCCGAACCATGTGAGCCGGATTGGGCGCGCCCCGAAGTGTCCCATGTCGGCATAGAGCGCCTCCGCTCCAGTCAATGAGAGCACCACCGCGCCTAATGCGACGAAGGCGAGCCATTGGTGATGCAAGCAAAACGCAAGCCCCTTGACGGGATTGAGAGCAGTCAGGATGGCCGGTTTGTCGAGGATGTTGAGCAGCCCGGCGATAGCCAGCACGACAAACCAGACCACCATGATCGGTCCAAACACGGCGCCGATCCCGGCAGTGCCGCGCTTTTGCATCACGAACAGCGTGATCAATGCGATCAGCGTGACGGGGATGACATAGGGCGTGAGCGACGGTGTCGCTACTTCCAGTCCTTCGACGGCGCTCAAGACCGAGATGGCGGGCGTAATAACTCCGTCTCCGTAAAAGAGCGCGGCGCCCATGATGCCGATGCCAAGCAGGGCATGGCGCAGCCGCGGGCGGCTCGCCACGGAAGAGGCCGCGAGTGCCAGCAGAGCCATGATCCCGCCTTCACCGCGGTTGTTCGCGCGGAGAATAAGCGTGACGTATTTGAGCGAGACGACCACCGTCAACGACCAGAAGATCAGCGAGACAATGCCGACCACGTTCGCGGCTTCGAGCTTAAGACCATTGCCCGGGTCGAACACCGTTTTCAGGGTATAGAGCGGGCTGGTGCCGATGTCGCCATAGACGATGCCAAGTGCCGCCAACGCAAGGCCAAGCACGGCCCGCGAGTGCGGCGCCGGCTCGCCGGCATGCTCGGTACTGGACGCGGCGGATGCAGGGTGTTCCATGTCTCCTCCAGATGGTTGCCTCCCGGACCCAAGAAACGAAACGTACCGCTGCCACCGGGGGTCAAGGATCGTCGCTCTATGGGGGCTGGGGTAATCTGAAGTCCGTTTAAATTATTAGACGTTTATGGCGTGCTGTCTGTAGTTGATCGAAGTATAGGGAAGCATGAACGGAAAAGCTGGCTACAGCTACAGCCAGCGCCAGATACCCGCGGCCCAGCCGGTGAGTGGAATATGAGCCCAGGTCGCTGCGAGCCAGACGACGAGGCCGCCCGCAAGCGCGTGCAGGCCGAATCCGCCCAGCCGCGCACGGCCGGTGGTGATCGCCGCGAACGGCAGGTAGCTCGTCTTCGACTCCCATTCGGGCCAGAGATCGGGCTGGAGCTGTTCCTTCTTCCGGTCCTGCAATGCGGCGCCGACGAGCGCGAGGACGACGATAGCCGCCGCGACTATGATGTTCTTGGCCACCGGAAACACGGCGACATGGCACACGCCCCAGAGTGCGAATGACCACAGCATCGGGTGGCGCGTCACCGCGTACACGCCGCGCGCCGCTTCCGGGAACGAGACAGGCTGCCCGCCGGTGGGAAGCGCCGGGTTGCGGATCAGGGAGCCCATCAAGAGGATCGACGCAATCAGCATGACGGCGGTCACCACCGCCCAGAGGCCGTCTCCTACCGTCCATAGCGGTGCCGTCAGGGGTGCCTTTCGGAAGGCGAGGATCAGCCAGCCGAGTGTCAACACCGCAACCAGCGAGTAGACGCCCTGGAACCCCCCTTCGCCGATTGCGCGGACCAAACGCCCGCGCAGCGGATGGGACAAGAGCAAGTGACTGCCCACGAAGGCGACTGCCGCCGCAGCAACTGCGCTGGTGGTTCCCATTGGCCGGCCTCCTCAAGTCATCGTGTCGGCTGATCGTATTGCACTGGTTCGCGAAGATACGGGACTGCTTCGACGCTGCCGGCAGCTAGCGCACTTCGGCATTGAAGAAGGCGTCGTATGAACATTTCGTCATGGCAATTCGAGCCGCCATAGAGGGTCGGGCATTTGCCCTTGTTCTATATAGAGTACTGAAGATTACTGCCTAGTGTGCGGTAAAAACCAACCCGAGCGTCTTCTCAGCATTCGCTGTTCCCAGTCCTAGCTGCGGTTCGGGACTGACAGTGGGGTCGTCCCGCCGAATGGGCAGCGAGGCATGGGTGTGCCGTCCACAAAAGCGGTTGCACAGCGCACAGCAAACTCGTAGGCGCAGTTCTGACTGGCGAACTGCCCGAGATTACCTAATGAGGTAGATTCACCGTCTTCCTTCAGGATGCAGGCCCGGGCTACAAACGTATTGCCGTTTCTGATGGTCGATGGCTGAATCGCTGCGCCGCGATGATATAGAACCACAGGTGTCTCCTTTGAAACGTTAACAATTAGAAATGAAATTGTAATGTAGCCGATCGCAAAACCCGGGACTGTTACATTTTTTCGCGAGACGCTTAAATATGATGGGAAATGAGAAGGAAGCTGCTGCAACCTCCTAAAGGACAGCGTCAATGCACCACCGAGATCCGGTTCATGGAGCCGAGCGAGGGACGATTACTTCTTCAAGGGGACGGAGCTGGGTTATGCCTGGAGCGTCGCGTTTCGCGATGCGGATTCACTTGAAATAGCCCACGCGTATTGGCGTCTGGACGGACGATCACTATTTGGAGAGCACATGAGTGAGAAGGTCGATGAACTTGCCAGGAAGCTCATACGGAATTTTAACGACATCGAGAAGATCGCCGAAGTTCGGCCGCCGTTTTACGAGACGCTTTGCGCTCGGCTTGGGACCGATACCGCGGCCAAACACCTCGGCGCGTCGATCGATATTGTCGCTGCGGGAAAGCGCTCTTGCCCTTATCATTTTCACCACGCGCAAGAGGAAATGTTCGTTATCCTGGAAGGGGTTGGAACGCTGCGGGTAGCGGGTGAGCTGATTCCGATCAAGAGCGGCGATGTGATTTTCATTCCACCGGGCCCGGAATATCCGCATCAGATTATCAATTCGTCCAACGCGCCCATTAAATACTTATCCATTAGCACGCGACACGAT
>NZ_JBAUSA010000258.1:0-4560 GCF_049581465.1 Caballeronia sp.
GGCGGCGAGCGGCTTGATCGAACCTTGCACGATACTCGCGCCAAAATCGCGAATCAGCGATTGCACGAACGGATCCTGCGTGATCTCCTGCTCGGCCTGCTGCTGGCGCTTCGCGCGCGTGGCGGCATCGAGCGCGGCGGCGGTGCGGTGAGCCGGACCCACGCTTACAACAACGCCAATCCCACGACCAAGCTTCTCGGCCAGCGCGCTCTTCAACTTCGCGACGTGCGCGCTTTCTGCGTACAGCGGGACGGACACGGTCAAGGTAATCGAATCAGCGTCACACGCCGTCAGTTCACTGTTAAACGCTAGTTGATACGCAATGCCTTTAAGCGGCAAATCGATCGCCAGCGCCGGCCAATCGCCACTGACGCCGATAGCATCCAGGGGAATCGCAGCAGGTAGCGTACGAGCCTCGGGCTTGAGCGCGGGCTTGAAAGCAGGTGCTTCGTTGAACCGCCCGTCATCAGGGCCGTTGTCGAAAGCGGGCATGAAGCCATCGTCGGGGGGTAGAAAATAGTCGTCCTCCGACGACGCCGGCACGTAGTCCTCCGGCGGCATGTCATCCCACGGAGCAACGGCGTTTCCGGGTCCATTGCCAACGCGTTTCGCCTGACCGCTCGCGTCTCTCGCGTCGGCCCGCATAGCAGCCGTTGGCGTGTCACTCGTAGCTGGCGCAGCCGGGCGGCGCGGCGAAGGAACCTGTACGACCGGCGCGACGGGCTTCGATGCCGACCGCTTACGCACAGGTTCCGCCGCACGCGCGCCACGATCCGATGAAACCCGCATACCGGCGCTGCGCAACACATCGAGTGCCGCGCTCGCGCCGCCCGATGCACGCGGCGATGCGTTCGCGCGCACTTCCGGCTGCGTCGCCAATGGACTGTCCGACTGCTTCGCGCTGCTCTCATCGATAAGTTGTTGTGCCGCGACGGCCAGCGGCGACGGCAATTCCTCGGCCGCTTTTGCAGCGGGTTCAGCGTCCTCGACAACGTCGACATGTGCTGCTGAGAAAGGCGGCGGCGAATCTCCAGGTTGCAGCGAATCCGTGTCTTGGGTCGTCGGTTGCGAATCTTGCGCATCCGCTATGGCAACCGGTGTCAGGTCGTCGGCACCGCTGCCGTTACCCTTACCGTTATCCGTCCCGGGTCGCGGAGCGCCCTCGTCCGAATGCGTTAGCGTGATATCCGTGGCCGTCGCACCGAGGTCGGACGTTGCTCCCGATACAGCTGCGGCGCCCTCGACCATATCGGCTTCAACGATCGAATCGGACGACTGATCAATTTCGGCAGCGTCTCCGGCCAGCGCTTGATCGGCGCGAACCTGATCAGTGCGAGCCTGATGGGCGCGATCCTCCTCAACGCTACCGCTCGCCGTGACAGGAACATTCAGTTTTGACGCATCGCTCGACGCAGTCTCGTCGTGCGCGACCGGTCTAGCAGGCGAAGCGTTCGTTGTCGCCGGCGACGCCGCGATGCGCGCCTGAGCAGGCACCGGCGTCAGCATCCCAACGCCACGAGTCACAGCATCAGTCGGCGAATCGATAGCAGGATTCAAAGCGGCACGTGCTCCACCAGAAGCCGCTACGCCGCGCGGCGCAGTGCTCCTCGCACTCCCCGCCACCGCTGGCGCGCTGACCCGCGCACCCCCTCCCCCCGGTCCACCCGCAGGTTCGAACGCCAGCATCCGTAGCAAGGTCATCGTGAAACCGGCGTACTCGTCGGGCGCGAGGCCCATCTCACCGCGTCCGATCGTGGCTATCTGATAGAACAACTGCACCTGTTCGGCACTGAGCGAGTCGGCGAAGCGGCGAATATCCGTCGCTTCGGGCCATTCGTCGAGCACCGACGCCGGCGCAAACTGCGCCCACGCGACCCGATGCAGCAAGCCGGCCAGATCCTGCAACGCGGTTGAAAACGACAGGCTTCGCAAAGCCATTTCATCGGCGATAGCGAGCACGCCCTCGCCGTCACCCGCCGCGAGCGCGTCGAGCAGACGAATCAGATAGCTCTGGTCAAGCGCACCGAGCATGCCGCTCACGGCTTCCTCAGTCACGCGATTCGCGGAATAGGCGATCGCCTGGTCGGTGAGCGACAGCGCGTCGCGCATGCTGCCATCGGCCGCGCGCGCCAGCAGCCGCAGCGCCTGCGACTCGTAGGGAATCTGTTCTTCAGCGAGCACGTGTTCAAGATGCCCGACAATATGTCCGGCGGGCATCTGCTTCAAATTGAACTGAAGGCAGCGCGACAACACGGTGACCGGAATCTTTTGTGGATCGGTGGTTGCCAGGATGAACTTCACGTGCGCGGGCGGCTCCTCAAGCGTCTTGAGCATCGCGTTGAACGCGTGATTCGTGAGCATGTGCACTTCATCGATCATGTAGACCTTGAAGCGCGCGTCGACCGGCGCATAAACGGCGCGTTCGAGCAGCGCTGCCATTTCCTCCACACCGCGATTGCTCGCGGCGTCCATCTCGACATAATCGACGAAGCGCCCTTCGTCAATTTCCTTGCACGCCCGGCATACGCCACAGGGCGTGGACGTCACACCCGTTTCGCAATTGAGCGCTTTCGCGAAGATCCGCGAAAGCGTGGTCTTGCCGACCCCGCGCGTGCCCGTGAACAGGTAAGCATGGTGAAGACGGCCGCCGTCTAGCGCGTGCGTGAGCGCACGGACCACGTGCTCTTGGCCGACTAGCGAAGCGAAGGATTTGGGGCGCCACTTGCGTGCGAGAACTTGATAGGTCATGCCGAAATTGTATCAGCAACATCAAAGGGCAAAGACGTTTCCCAAGCGATGCGAAGCGGGTGCGCGCGCGGCGCGAGAAGCATGACTGGCAAGGCATCGGATTGCTTGCGTGGAATCGGAAAATCAACGCAAATGCCGGCGGCAATACATGGCAAGACGGGATGTGCTGGACTTGAAACGGAGGGAGGCGAGAACGTAGAAACGAGGACTTGGGAACGGCGACTTAAAACGGGAGACTGACAAACGGGAACCGCGGAGACTACAAACTGACATGACGAAACAAAAGCGAAGGTGACGAGCCCGACCCTCGGCACTGGTGGAAAACGGCTGTGGCTGCTTCGTTCCCGACCTGACCAGGTTGACCGCGCCACCATGCGAGGAGGCCCGTCACAACGAATGATATCAGAGATGAATCGCCGCGCGAACCACCCGCGCGCTCACATTCGCGTTTGCGCCGTTTGCCGGGGGCCGGGAAACGTCGCAAATGACCGTCGGGAGGACCACAAAGTGCATCCTATCGACCTTCGGCAACGGATAGCAAAGTAGGCTAAGATGCCTATTGAAGCATACGGTTATAGACCGTGTGACAGGCGTTTGCGGATATCCGGCAACGGTGTGCGCGCCTGCCAAGCGAGCGGCACTACACCCCGCAGCGCGGCAAATCCTTTTCCTGTTTTGGTGTATCGTGGCGAGCATTCAAACGCGGGCCTCGACTTGATAGAGGTATTCACAAATGAGCGAATCGATCAAACATATTAGCGACGCATCCTTTGACCAGGACGTCACAAAATCAGACAAACCCGTCCTGCTAGATTTCTGGGCAGAATGGTGCGGCCCTTGCAAGATGATCGCGCCTATTCTTGATGAAGTGGCGAAAGACTACGGCGATCGCCTCCAGATCGCGAAGATCAATGTCGACGAGCATCAGTCAACACCTGTGAAGTTCGGAGTGCGCGGCATCCCCACGCTGATCCTGTTCAAGAACGGTGCAGTGGCGGCGCAGAAGGTCGGTGCGTTGTCGAAGTCGCAGTTGACGGCTTTCCTTGATAGCAATCTGTGATTGGACTTCGGGGCCGTTGCAATGACGCCCCCGTTAGTTTGTCGATCAGGTTAGCGGTTGGGCGGTCCTCCCGCCCACGCCCCCAAAAAACCGTTGCACCCCGACAACATACGCAAATTACTACAATCGCCATGCTAGGCGAGCGTGTCCCAGCATGTGCTATGCTAGAATCCTAAGACTGCAAGACGTTTTTTTAAAGACGGCTAGACGTTTAGGTTCTTGAGCGTTCCGCTCACTTCTCCTCCCAAATTCTCTGTTGCACCTCTCCTCCCTGGCGGGAAATCCGTATGCATTTATCCGAGCTCAAGTCTCAGCACGTCTCCGCATTGATCGAAATGGCCAACGGCCTGGAGATCGAAAACGCCAATCGACTGCGCAAGCAGGAATTGATGTTTGCGATACTAAAAAAACGCGCGAAGACCGGCGACACGATTTTCGGCGATGGCACCTTAGAAGTGCTACCTGATGGTTTCGGCTTTCTCCGTTCACCGGAGACCTCCTACCTCGCAAGCACGGACGATATCTATATCAGCCCGTCGCAAATTCGCCGCTTCAACCTGCATACCGGCGACACCATCGAAGGTGAAGTGCGCACCCCGAAAGACGGTGAACGCTATTTCGCCCTGGTCAAGGTCGACAAGGTCAACGGCCAGGCGCCGGAAGCCTCGAAGCACAAGATCATGTTCGAAAACCTGACGCCGCTGCATCCGAACAAGCCGATGCCGCTAGAGCGCGAAATGCGCGGTGAAGAG
>NZ_JBAUSA010000259.1:0-3776 GCF_049581465.1 Caballeronia sp.
TTTCTATTCTTGCGAATAGGTCGCTCACTCAACGTACTGACAAGTTCTTCCCATCTTTCCCCGAAAGAAAAGACGCTCAAAACCTACCTTAATACTAGTGTGAGACTTGATACTTTCGCTTATACAACCAATCCGAAGATCAATCGCAGCGTCAGGACACAAAGCGACCACACTTATCGGCTGTTAGTTTTTAAAGAACATTCGCTTAAAGCTGCTTGCTTCTTGCGTCTTCCGCTTCAGGAAGGAGGCGAAGTATGCAGACTTGTTTTAGTCTCGTCAAGCTAATCCAGGATAAATTAAAAAGGCATTAGATGGCTTCGCCTCCACCTCCGTCATATTGATGCGCGGAGGCTGTTCATGCTATTCGATTTCGTCATAGCTGCGCCTCCCTAGCTCGTCACGAAGCGGCAATTTCCATCTTGTTACCTCTAGTCATAAGCACAAGCGGCGTCGCAAATCGGGTCATTAACCGCGCCGCCGTCGTCGCGGACTTCAAGCGGTTGCTGCCGGAGGAACTCATCGCGTGCGCCGGTTGGACCACGAAGGCGCAGCCGGTCGAGCTTTAGAATGCGTTTGAGGTGAGCAAACAGCGTTTTGACCTTCTTTCGCTTATGTCCAGATTGCTTGTAGGCAGGCGTTGTCGCGATGCGTCCAGCCTCCCCGCCCGCAGCTTCGTGGACACTCTCGCGTGGGTTGGGTCGCGGCAGCTCAAACCGGTCGAGCCCAATCATCATACAAAGGCATACTAAGGAATCTAGCGAGCAAAACTGCTAGGAGCGCGGACAACGAAATTCTCCCCGAGCATTCCCTCTGCCCTTTCTCGATGGATCTGGTGCAAATAGCGGAAATAGTCGAGTAAGCGATCAAAGTGTCGTCCATCGAACAGCTGTCCAGTGTCCGACGACTCTACCCCATTCACTCGCTCCATTTGCACCCGAACCCCGTCAGCGTCAGCTATCGGACTGCGCGAATTGTGCTGCTGGCTGACCCGTCAGCGGCTCCGACCGCTGGATCGCGGCGTGACTTGCCGAATGATCCGATCCAGGCGGCCTCGTGATTTGCGAAACGCAGGTCCTGTACCAGTGCGGAATCGTGGAGCCGAACAGCGCCCCGATGGCTGCGCTCAGCCCAATCGCCCCCCCCAGCTTCGGTGGCATGTCGTGCGGATGAAGTAGCAGTTGATCCGATTGAAGCCAATGAACCACGAAGGCCCCGGTCAATGCCATGAGGATCGCAAGTGCGGCTCCTTCGACCCACCTGAGCCAGGATGGCGCGACGGCAGACTGGTAATTGTCGCACTCGAAGGCCAACGCAAAGGCGAGCGTCGTCGACAGAAGCAACCACTTACACTGCGCATGAAAGGGGAGGATCGGACCGCTCGACGTGAAATAGTGAATGCGCAACAGATAGAAGCAATATGTTGCCGACAATCCCACCGTGAGCGCAGCCAGCGCAGAGAGAACATAAGCGAGTATTGGCCGTTCCTTTGCCTGGCGAATGTCGGCGAAATCGAACGCCTGCTTCGGCAGAAGCGCGAAGACTGCGGCCGTCACGTGATTGAAGGCCACGAGCATCCCAATCGCAAAGGCCTTTTCAACGGGCATGGTTGTTCCGGTCGAAAGCCATGTCGAGAGGCTGAAGAGCGCAATGACACCCAGCAGATCCAGACAGAGCAGGTTATAGGGCAACTGTATGCGCCTCGACGGCGGAATGGCGAAGCCCATCTTCCGGAATTTGTTCGCAACGGCCAGGTCATTGTTGCAACTGGACAGCAGCGCTTGTGCGAGCATGAGCCTGACATCGGCGGCGCTCGCGAGGATCACTTTCCTGATGTTTTCGGCTGCATTCGGGGCTGGCAGCAGGCTCTGCGACGACAACTGCGTCGACGTTGCGAAGTAGCCCAGGCAATGCGCAAAGAAGTTGGCCATTTTGGATTCGAATTCGCCGGCTATGTCGGGGAACGCATGGGCAAAGCCCGGTTGAATATCCAGGTCCCGGTAGGTCACATAGAGCACCACCACCTCGGTGAAGGCATAACGTATCCGGCCGCCACTCATATCGCTCACCATCTGGAGGGCCAGGTCGTCCTGCAGGTCAGGCTGACCCATGACGTACTGCTTTGCCCTTTCCAGGCGGGTTTCGGTCATCGTGAAATCGACGGACCCAAGCCTCTGCGCCCATCTAAGCGCACTGACCGGAATGGCGCCCATGCGATGAAAGAAGGCGAGCATCTTCGCGTCAAGATCGCGAAGGAACGGAAATGTCGGAAGCAGCGTCGTAAGCATGAGCGCTGCCACGATCGGCGCGTCAAGCCCCGAGACCTTCGCTGTGGCTTGTCCGTCGCTGCCCATGTGGAGCCATTCGAGAACCGCCGGGTTCGCCTTGAGCGCCCATGCCATCAGCAGCAATATTGCTTCGCAGGATGCGACATAGGTCACGCTGCTGCCGTAGTACTGGAATCGACTGGTCTGCGAGCGAACCGTGCTGGGCGTATTGAAGCGATTCCAGGCATAGAACCACACCAGCAGAGAGGCAATAAGGTAGCTCAGATCGGTATCCAGCGCGAACAGGATAGTCTGCATCATGGCTCACTCCCAAACGGAATTGATCGCTCAGTGCGGGCGATTGATTGTCACGCGGGGCAGCACCGGGCGTTCGCCGTCATCGTGCGTTGGGTGTCGAGAAGTTGACGCGTTCCGTTGCCTGGTCGCTGCGTGCCTGCATGTGTTTGTGTGCGACGTGCGGGAAGCGTAGGTTGCCGGCGCTAACCCGCGTTATGAGGATGTTGATAATCGTTAGGAGAATCTTGCTTGTGCAGCGCACACAAGATTGGCCACCGCACGCGCCTTAGGCGATGACAAACGCTTCTACCTCCCTGGTCAGCTTGGCGGCTTGTTCTGCCATGGCTGCAGTGGAGGCCGACGCTTGTTCGACAAGGGCCGCGTTTTGCTGGGTAACCCGGTCCATCTGTGAGATCGCGATATTGACCTGATCAATGCCGCTCCCCTGTTCTGCAGACGCGGCAGCTATTTCATTCATGATCGTATTCACCTGTCCGATCGCGCCAACAGTCCGCGAAACGGTATCGTGAGCAGTGGTCGTCGTGGCGACGCCCTCCCGGATCGCCAAGACCGATTCTTCTATCAACGATTTGATCTCCTTCGCTGCAATAGCGCTTCGCTGTGCGAGTGCACGAACCTCCGCCGCCACCACTGCAAAACCACGACCCTGTTCACCTGCACGAGCGGCTTCGACGGCTGCGTTGAGCGCAAGGATGTTCGTCTGGAACGCAATCCCGTCAATGAGGCTGACAATTTCGCCGATTTTGGCGGCGCGACTCGATATCTTGTCCATGACGACAGCAACGGACTCGACAGCACTGCCGCCATCGCGAGAGGTTTCTGACGCAGCAAGCGCGAGGTGAAACGCAGCGTCTGCATTTCGAGCGTTCTGCTTCACGGTCGCGGTGAGTTGTTCCATGCTTGAAGCCGTCTCTTCAAGCGATGCGGCTTGCTCCTCCGTGCGTTGCGAGAGGTCGGTGTTTCCAAGGGCAATTTCGTTCGCGGCCGTTGCAATCGCATTGGCGCTGCGTCGGACGTTGCCAACCAATTGCGACAGATGGACATTCATGTCTTGCAGCGCGAACAGAAGTTGAGCGCTCTCGTTGTCGCCGGCTACCTCGATATGACCGGTCAGATCACCTTTCGCCACTCTGCGTGCGAATTCGACGGCGAGGTCAATTGGCTTCACAACGGAACGAATGACGGCCACGGCAA
>NZ_JBAUSA010000260.1:0-3169 GCF_049581465.1 Caballeronia sp.
ATTACTGTTAGCCCCTAGCCGGGGCGGGACTTCATTTCTTTGCAAACGCGCAAAGAAACGAAGCAAAGAAACGCGTTCAAACCGCCAATACCTAAGTGTTGTTGGTGCTCATTTCAGGTTTTTGGCACGAACGTAGCACGGCCCCAAACACTTAACCCGCAGTTGAACCCCGCCCTCAAGCGCCAACGGCACGCACACGCTTCGCCTCCACAGCCCCAATCCGGTTGCCGCTGGCGGCAACGTCGGTAGCGACGCCAACAGCAAAGAGAGCGTTAAGGCCGGTGGCAATCCATTACCGTCGACGGCAAAACACTTGTGCTTGACCGGCCTCGGTCGTGCGAAGCGCGAAGCGCAATGTGCGTAGCAGAGGTGAAGTGTGCGGATTACAGGCAGGAGTGCACGAGGGGCATGAGCCTTTCGCTCGAATGGCTGAACTGTTCAAGGGCGCTACTGAAGATGGAGAGGTTAATTGCGACCGTCGAGGCGAAGCGTGTGCGCGCCGTGGGTGCTTGAGCGGGTGTTTGACTGCGGGTTAAATATTCGGGGCCGCGCTACGTTCGTGCCAAAAGCCTGAAATGAGCGCCGACGACCCTTAAAAATTGGCGGTTTAAAACGCGTTTCTTTGCTTCGTTTCTTTTCGCGTTTTGAAAAGAAATGAAGTCCCGCCCCGGATAGGGGCTAACAGTAATAAGCAAGAAAATACTACTTATGCAGAACGACCACGCTAGCAGAAGGACTCAATGCTAAGCCCACACTCTCCGCTAGCAGCACCCCCCAAGGCCTAGCCCCACACTCTCCGCGAGCAGCACCCCAAGCTCTAGCCCCACACTCACCGCTAGCAGAACCGCCCAGAACCCATCCCACCCACGACCCTCAAGAAAAACCGCCGCGCAGCTCGCGCCCCGCGACGGTTTCCCAACGCCTTCGGCGTCAGATCAAATGCTCAGGCGTGAAACCTTCGTCCCTTCCAGCGAAAGATTGGCCATCAACCCAGCGTTCGTCAGTACGAACACATCGACAGGAGCCGTCGCGGTGGTTGAATCGATTTCGCCATTCGCACCCATCTTGACCAGCGCCACCGACGCGTCTCCGCCCACCGACCAGCCCTGCGCGTTGCGGAACGAATCCAGCGCGTCCTGCGTCATGAACAAGAAGATGATCGCCTTCGATTGCCCACCGGCCTGAAGGCCGATCGATCCGGAAGTCGTGCTGTAGTAACCGACCGAACTGCCGCCAACCCGCAACGCGCCCTTGCCATATTGAGCACCGACAATAAACCCGGCCGCGATAACCGACGGGAACACAAGGACGCCGCGCGCCTTGCCGACGAGCTCACGCGAGCCTCTCGCCGTGACGTACAAACGCTGCATGGCCGCGTCAATATCGGCGTCAATCGAACGACGAGCATCCGCGTCGCCAGCGGTCGCCTGAGCGCCCTGGTTTGACGTCGTGGTACAGCCCGCAAGCGTAAGGCCTCCCAGTGCCAGCGCCGCAGTCGATTTAATCATGAAGTTTCGTCTTTGCATCGTTTTTCTCCGTCGTGGTTTTTCGGGAAACCCCATATAACTAGTCTTGCTGTATGGAGATTTATAACACAGCAATGCGACGTGCGACATTGGCGAGAAACTCGCTAAGCCTTACCCCGCTTGGCTTCAAGCGCAGCGCAAAACATTATGAAGTAATTTTTACCTATCTCAAAATCACGCGTTGCAAGCGATAAACGACCCCTCGGATAAATGGTCCCGGCGATATTAACGATCAATAGGATCGCGCGCGAAAGCGCGGCCAAATGCATCGCCGGTTAAGCGTTTCGGTCAAAAATACCTCGTCAGATAAATTTAAAACATTTTTAAGCGCATGACTAAATTCGTCAGTTTGTTGCGTTCGCGCCGAATCGAAGCAACGGATTCGTGCTTCACGGCGTGGCTGTTCCCGCCGATTCACATTCACAGCTTGGAGGCTGCCCCCGGTTTCCCCGCCGGCGCACGGCGCAGCATCCGGCGAATTACGCCAATCATCGCGCCCAAGCAGAACAAGGCCGCAGCCGGCACAATCCAGTAGCCGACAAAACCATGCCATAGATACCCAAAGAGTACGCTGCGCCGAAGTGCGTATTCGTCAACGGCGTCCTGATGGCGGGCCGCATTCGCGCTCAACACGTCTTGCGGGCAGCCTGCGGCACGCGCCTGATCAGGCGAACCCTGGCATTTCAAAGCAAGCGGGGTCGCGCGCTGCGCATCAGTCAGAGTCCATGTGGCGAGCGATCGCGAAAGATCGTCGGCGTCGTAGGCAAGTTGCTCGCGGACCTCGTTGACCACCACGATCATCACCGGGACCAGCCAGAAGATGACAACGACCAGCCACCGTCTGAACCAGCGGTTTTTGTATTTCCAAACCATCCTGATGCCTCCGTCGGTCTCACTGCTGCCAAGCCGGGTAGCCAAGACGGACCCATGACGCATTTTTGTTATGGGTTGGGTCGCCTCCGCGTCATCTTATGAGATAAAACGCGCCGCGCGTAGCGTGACCTTAGGTGCAGTGCAATAAGACGGGGAGGGGTTTTCCCGGGTTTTTGAGTCACTTCGCCGCGCCGCCCGCGAACATCAAAAAAGCCGCATGCCGGGTATGAACTGACCCCGCACGCGGCTTTTCCTGCAACGGTCGCTATCAGCTCTTGTTGCTCAGGCAATCCTTCATGAACGCCTTGCGGTCGTCGCCTTTCTTGCCCGTCGCCGACGCGTTGCACGCCGTCATCTTCTGCTGCTGGGTCATCGGCGCGGAGGCGGCAACCGGGGCGGACGCGAGGCAATCCTTCATGAACGCCTTGCGGTCATCGCCTTTCTTGCCCGCGGCCGATGCGTTGCAGTCGGTCATCTTTGATTGCTGGCTGTTGGCGGCCATGACAGGCGCTGCGGCGAACGTGACGCTCAATATGACGCCTGCTGCGATGGCTTCGATGCTTGCCCGGATCTTCATTCGATGCTCCCTTATGGGTGGGTGATATAAATCAATCAGGTGACGCACGGCGAGGCGGATAACTATCAAGCGTCCAACTGCGGCCAAGTCCGCCGAAACCCCGCATTCCATTATCGTGGGAAGCAATTTGAAAGCAGCACGCACTCATCGCGAAATGAGGAAGTTGTGGCGCACGACATCCAAAACGCTAAGC
>NZ_JBAUSA010000261.1:0-5173 GCF_049581465.1 Caballeronia sp.
TTGCAGCTTGATCGTTATTGCTGCGAACGCCCGCTTTCCGGCTGCATCAGCGTCTGGAACGGCGACGCGTAGGTGTCTTGAACGGCCAAGGGATCGCCGTTTGGCGCATGCGGCACGCTCGACGCGGCGTCGCGCGCGTGGAGTGGCACATTGTTGGGATCGGCCCAGGTCGGATTGGGAATCTCGCCGAAAATCTGCCGCAGCCGTTCGCCCCACGTGCGATGAATCATCTCAAAATACTGGTTGTCGTGGTCGAGCGTGGAAAAACGCGTGACCCGCAGCGCGTCCTTCTCGTAGACCAGCAGGTCGAGCGGCAATCCAACCGACAAGTTCGAGCGCAACGTGGAATCCATGGAAACCAGCGCGCACTTTGCAACTTCATCCAACGGCGTGGAAGGCGTGACCACGCGATCGATGATCGGCTTCCCGTACTTCGATTCACCGATCTGGAAATACGGACTGACCGTAGACGCTTCGACAAAATTTCCAGCCGCGTAAACCATGAATAGGCGCGGGGCCGATCCGCGAATCTGGCCGCCGAGAATAAAGCTGCAATTGAAATCGATGTCGAATTCCGCCAGCGACGCCGCATCCCTCCGATGCACTTCGCGCACCGCGTCGCCGACCACGCGAGCCGCGTCAGCCATGGAGGGCGCGTTGTAGAGCGTGGTCTTGCGATCAGAGGCCGGTTCGGCAAGCAACTGCATGACCCCTTGCGTCAGGGCGAGATTGCCCGCCACGAGCATCACGAGCACGCGCTCGCCCGGGTGTTCGAAAACGGTCATCTTGCGCGCGGCGCTGACGTGGTCGACCCCGGCATTAGTACGCGTATCGGACAGGAAAACGATTCCCTCGTCCACGCGCATTGCCACGCAATAAGTCATGGGTCGGGATCCTGAAGAATGGGCAGAGGGATATTGTACGAGCGCAGGCGCGCCGATGCATCGAGCCCTCTGCTGCGGCGCGCCAATCGCCCGGGCCATACGCTCGGGTCATACCTGATATATCGGCACAGACGCTGCGTCGCTTGAAATTATTCGAGCCCCTTGGCTAACCCCGCTTCTCCGATATTTTCTGCAGACGAAAGCGTCATTGTTCGGCCAGCGCCTGCACGGAGACGTCCACGCTCATCTTCTCTTCCTTGCCGCCCACGCGCGAACCGCGCACGGGCGCGGCCGCTTCGTAGTCACGCGCCACCGCCAGGCGGCAATAGTGGCCACTGGCGAAGGCTGCGTGCGTCACGTCCACCGATACCCAGCCGTTGTCGAGCCATACATCGACCCACGCGTGACTCGCCGTGTGCTCGGCATCGCCCGGATCGATATAGCCGCTCACGTAACGCGCGGGCACGCCGCGCGCACGGCAACACGCGAGCATCAGGTGCGCGTGATCCTGGCAGACGCCGTTGCCAAGCGCCAGCGCCTGCGACGCAGTGCTGGTCACTGCCGTCACGCCGCTCAGGTAGTTCACCTTCGCTTCGATATTCTCGGCCAGTGCGATCAGCGCCGACGGGGTATCGAGCGCGGGCACCGAATGCGCCAGTTCGACAATCCCAGGATCCGATTCCGTGAGCGCCGTCGGGCACGTGTAGTGTTCCAGCGGAATGCCGCCGGGGCCATCGTTCAGGCGGCCGCCCGACAGCAGCGTGGTTTCCACTTGGCCCGTCACGATCAACCGGATCTCGGTATGCGGCTTGGTCAACACGAGCGTGTGCAGCGTGTTGCCGTAGGCGTCGCGAGCGACGTCCAGCTTGCCCGTGGTATCGATATGCCAGCGCCGCACCATTTGCGCCGAGCCATTGGCCGGCGTCATGCGCAATTGCTGGATGGAATACTGAACGGGAGCCGCATAGCGGTAACTGGTGTGATGCCGAATAGTCAAAAGCATGATGGTTCCCAGGACGAAGACGTTCAGGCAAGTTCAGCCGGATTGAGCCCGGTTCAGGCGATCGGCAGCATGAGGAAAGTGCGCATGACGCGCACGCCGAGTTCATCGACCCGCTTCAGGAATTGCGTCAGGTACGCGTGCACGCCGGTCTCCAGGATCTGGCGAATGTCCATGTACAGCACGTCGGCACGCAGTTTGCCAGCAAACCGCTCGCACTCGCTCGATCCGTTCGTGCGCAGCTTCTGGAGCGTCTCGCACACGCCTTCCAGCGACGCCAGCAGCGAGCGCGGCATTTTCTCGTTGAGGATCAGCAACTCGACCACACGTGAGGGCGTCACCACATCGCGGTATACCTTCCGATATATCTCGAGCGCCGAGACCGAGCTCAGGATCGACGTCCAGTAGTAAAAATCTTCCAGTTGGCGCGCGGCTTCACGCGAATTGGGTTCGGCGTCCGCAAAGCGCACATCGAGAATGCGCGCTGTGTTGTCGGCACGTTCCAGGTACATGCCGAGCTGGATGAACCAGAAGGCGTCGTCCTGAAGCGCTGTGCCGACCATCACTCCGCGGCAAAGATTCGACCGGTATTTGACCCATTCGAACAGGGCATCGGGACTCTTCCTGAGTTCGCCAGCGCCCAGTTTTTCGACAAACTCGAGCCACGTGAAATTGATCGTTTCCCAGGCCTCGGTCGTCAGCGTGCCGCGCACGGCGCGCGCGTTTTCCCGCGTGGCATGCAGGCAGGAAAGGATGCTCGACGCGTTGCGGGTATCCGCGACCATGAATTGCAGCATGTCTTCGCGCGAGTCGGAGTCGGGGAAATGCTCCTCGAAACTCGCCTCGAGCTCGGATATACGCAGCACGGAACGTTGCGCGCGCGCTTCCTGTTCGGGCGTCTGCGGCAGCAGCATGCCCTTCAGGTTGATGTCGAGCATGCGCGCGGTATTTTCCGCACGCTCCATGTAGCGAGCCATCCAGAAAAGGTGATCGGCTGTGCGGCTTAGCATCATGATGGCGTTCCGTTTGTTAGTAGCGCTCGGGAGCCGCGCCGCTCGTTGTAACCTCGGCAACTTAGGTAGCCTGGGCAACTCAGGCCGCGCCCGGGCGAGTCTCGCAGTGAGTGGGTTAATCCACTATCCAGGTGTCTTTCGTGCCGCCGCCCTGCGACGAATTCACGACCAGCGACCCTTCCTTCAACGCCACGCGCGTGAGGCCGCCGGCCGCCATCGTGACCTCCTTGCCCGACAGCACAAAGGGACGCAAGTCGATGTGGCGCGGCGCAATGCCCGACTCGACGAAGGTCGGACAGGCCGACAGCGACAGCGTAGGCTGCGCGATATAACCGTTCGGGCGCGCGATCAGGCGTTCGCGGAACGATTCGATTTCCGCCTTGGTCGATGCAGGCCCAACCAGCATGCCGTAGCCGCCCGCGCCATGAACTTCCTTGACCACGAGTTCCGGCAGGTGCGCGAGCGTGTAGGCCAGGTCGTCAGGCTTCCTGCACTGGAACGTGGGCACATTGTTCAGGATCGGTTTTTCGCCGAGATAGAACTCGATCATGTCCGGGACAAATGGGTAGATCGATTTATCGTCGGCGATCCCGGTGCCCATGGCATTGGCCAACGCCACGCGACCGGCGCGATACGAGGTCAGCAAGCCCGGAATGCCGAGTGCCGAATCCGTGCGGAACGCGAGCGGATCGAGAAAATCGTCATCGAGGCGCCGATAGATCACGTCGACGCGCTTCGGCCCCTGGGTCGTGCGCATGAAGACGTAGTTTTCATCGACGAAGAGATCCTTGCCTTCCACCAGTTCCACGCCCATTTGCTGCGCGAGGAACGAGTGCTCGAAGTAGGCCGAGTTGTACATGCCCGGCGTGAGGACGACGACATTGGGGTCGTCGACACCGGCCGGCGCGATCGAGCGCAGCGTTTCGAGCAGCAAGTCCGGATAGTGGGCAACGGGCGAAATGCGGTTTTGCACGAAGAGTTCGGGGAACAGCCGCATCATCATCTTGCGGTTTTCAAGCATGTACGAGACGCCCGAGGGCACCCGCAGATTGTCTTCCAGCACGTAGAACTCGCCTGCTTCGCCCGCGCGCACCACGTCGACCCCTGCGACGTGTGCGTAGACGTCGAGCGGCACGTCCACGCCCTGCATTTCCGGGCGATATTGCGCGTTCGTGTAGACCTGTTCCGCGGGAATCTTGCCGGCGCGCACGATGTCGTGATCGTGATAGATGTCGCGGATGAAGAGGTTCAGCGCCCGGACTCGCTGGCGCAACCCTGCTTCAAGCGTGCGCCATTCGTTGCACGGGATGATGCGGGGAATCATGTCGAAGGGAATCAGCCGCTCGGTGCCGGACAGGTCGCCGTTCACCGCGAACGTGATGCCGACTCGCCTGAACAGCAAGTCCGCTTCCGCCCGCTTGCGCGTGATGGTCTCGGGGCTTTGAGTAGAAAGCCAGCGAGAAAAACGTGCGTAGTGCGCCCTCACGGATTCCTCGTGACGCATTTCATCGTAGATCTGCATCTGTGCGTCCTATTGTGTTTGAGGCTCACGGTCCGCTTGCGCGTCAATGTGCTGGTTCGGTGCTGCCGCCAGCAGGGTCACGCCGGTTCAACGTTTAGGTGGCTTCAGTATCTCTATTAAAGCAACAGCCGTGCCATTTTTTAATGCTTGTTTTTCCTCATAGCGGGTTGTTAGCGTGGTCGGCCTGCGTCAAACGGGTGCGGCGGCGGGCCGATGTTGTTGGCGAGCGTCCATCATATGCCCGCGTTTGGTGCATCGGCCGGCGTTGGCTGGCTTCGTGCGGGTGTCTAGCGGGGCGCGTACTGATGGGTCCGCGAACCGCGCCTTGTTTCGGATAACCGACGGGTAGCGACAACTCGACGACTCTATGCTGACCCGTCGCGCGGCCTTTGTCGATATTGTTGCAGCGCTCGATAAGGTTCCGTTCGAGCCCAACGATTGGCGCTGATCGTTATTCGTTATTCGTTCGCCGCCGACGAAGCCGCCCGGGCAACGACCGCACCCTTCACATGGTTCACTGCCAACGACCGGGCAACGAATCCGCTTTCGATCATCGTGGACAGGAACGCCGTAACAAAAGCAGCGCCTGCCGCGCGGCCCTTCGGTGTACCCATTGCCTGTTCAATGACCATGAAACGCCCGTCGAGAAGACGAAGCCCCGCAATCCTGTCTGCATCTGCCTGCAATTGTTGTCGCACCCCCGCTGCAACGTCGAGAGATTCGGACACGAACAAATCGACGACCGCGCTTGAAG
>NZ_JBAUSA010000262.1:0-1853 GCF_049581465.1 Caballeronia sp.
TACGAATTCGGCGAGATTATCGGCCACGCGGGCCTTGTTCGCCGGCAGGATGGCCGTGTGCGGAATGGGCAGGCCGAGCGGGTGTCGAAACAATGCCACGATGGCGAACCAGTCGGCCAGCGCGCCCACCATGGCGGCTTCGGCGAATGCCGAAACCCAGGCCCACGGGCCCGCGTCGTGATGGCTTTTAGCAAGCGCGAATATCACCGCCGCGGCCACGAGCAAGCCCGCCGCGAACCATTTCATTTTTCTCAGTGCCAGTGCTTTGTCCTGCGTTGCCATCGTCGTCCGGTTTGATCGGGTGGAATGAGGCCGTCAGCATAACAGCGCTGCTCGTTTGGGTTTGGAAGCGTCACCTTAGTGTCGCCCCGCTGCGCTGCTTAGTAAAATTAGCAAGCCCTGCACTGAAAGTCAGCGGTGCGCGGGCTATCCTAGCGCTCATATGAAGCCCACCGCCTTGTCCGGCATGCGGCACGAATGCGTGACTGATCTGATGATTCCCATTCGAGAGGAATGAATATGCTTTCTCGTCACTTGGCCGCCGTCATGCTGATTGCGTGTTTCTGGACGGGCGCTGCGTCAGCCGACACCACTAGCGCGCCCTACCATGTAGGACAGGTCTGGCGCGTGTTTCATCCGAGCGTTGTCCGTAATTGGCGTGGCGCGCAAACAGAAGGACTGAGGACCACGATCTGGTACCCGGTCGATCCCGATATTTTAGAGTCGGCAAATGACATCGGTGCTCCCGGCGATCCGATTTTCCATGGATATCCGGTCATCGACAAGGCGCCTATATCAACCAGGCATGCAAAGTATCCGTTGCTTTTGTTATCGCACGGTACCGGTGGGAGTGCGAATGATCTTGACTGGCTAGGTGCCGCGCTCGCCGCCAATGGCTATGTGGTGGCAGGGCTCAATCACCCCGGCAATAATGCGCTGGAGCCGTTGACCCGTGACGGCTTTCTGCTTTGGTGGGAGCGTGCTACGGACGTAAGCGAAGTACTCGACGGGATTTTGGCCGATCCAATGTTGGGTGCTCGTATCGACCCGGACCGGGTGGGCGCCGTGGGTTTCTCGCTCGGTGGCTATACGGTTCTTGAACTGGCGGGTGCGCGAACTAATCTCCGGGGATTTGAGGACTTTTGCCGTTCACCTGCCGCCGACGCGATCTGTCGACCACCCGAGATGGACCGTCTCAAAGGCGAGGCGCAGAAGATGAGCGAGGTCTCGCCGGAGATGAAGGCGTCCATGGCGCGTTCAGGCGCGTCCTATCGCGATAAGCGCATCAAGGCCGTCTTCGCCATCGCTCCGGCTTTGGGCGAAGCGTTCGACAGCACATCCTTCGCCGACGTCAACATCCCGGTGTTCCTGACGGGCGGCACGAACGATGTGACCGCACCGGTTGAAACCAACATCCACCGGATAGCGGGTTTCATGCCCAACGCAAAAGTAGTCATGGTGCCAGGCGCGGTGCATTACACGTTTCTCGATACTTGCTTGCCGG
Organism: Caballeronia sp.; assembly: GCF_049581465.1. Lineage (GTDB taxonomy): Bacteria > Pseudomonadota > Gammaproteobacteria > Burkholderiales > Burkholderiaceae > Caballeronia. The sequence continues at coordinate 1,505 of NZ_JBAUSA010000262.1, forward strand.
CTGTGGCGGCGCGCCTTGCCAATATCTGCGTTGATCCTCCAGGAGTCGACCGCGATAAGGTCCATGCAGAGACGGTTGAACGGGCGGTGGATTTTTTTATGGGGACGCTGGGAGCTTCTTCCGTGGGGATGCAAACGTCTCATGCTGGTTCCCGAACGGTCACTCGTGATTCGAATCGCATTGTCAGTCCCGGGTCGACTTGTGCCAATTGCAAACCGTCATCGCTTAGCACCGCTAGACATTCACTCCCCACATTGCACATCCTGTTTTGGTACAGTGATAATCGCCGGGTATGTCCCCCGGTCAAGTTCCACGCGCGCGACCACGGCCATCGTCGCGCTGTCGATGT
>NZ_JBAUSA010000263.1:0-3079 GCF_049581465.1 Caballeronia sp.
GTCTAGCGCGGAATCGATGGCGCTCGCAAGCGGCGCCGGCACCGACTGGCGCGCGCCGCGTTCCACGCAGTACTGAAAGTATGCGCGCACGCCGTTAAGCACTTGATCGATCGACGCCCGATCGGCGCCGTGGAGCCGTCGCCGCGCGCGTCGAAGGTCCAGCGCATTAAATGCGATCCGCAGGTCGCGGAAGCTTTCAATGGAAGGATGGCGTTCGTTGTCGCTCGCGGCCACGCGCGGAATGATCTGCATCAGGCGGTCGATCATACGGGAGGTCAGGTTTCTCAGGTCGTCGATTGGCCTTGGCGATGCACTTAACACCACGTCGCGCCAGCTCGAACGAACCAGCCGCGTGGCCGCGTATTCTGCGCCGAACGGCCGCGTCGCCCGGGTCCAGAGGAACGCGAACAACAAGCCGGCAGGACCGGCGAGATTGCTGTTCGCGAAGGTCAGGAAGTTCGCGTCGTACGCGCCTTGAATGCTGATGAACGTGGCGGTATTCACGGCCGTCAGCATGGTCGCCAGGTTGAATTGCGGCCGTGGGATAAGCGATCCGATCAGGATGAACGGCACGGAAAACATGACCACCAGCATCGCGAAGTCGTGCACGGTCGGCAGGATCACGAATAGATAAAGCCCCCCGAGTACGACGGCCAGGCATGTGTAGATAAAAAACGCGAACACTTGCGGCGCGGGTTCGTCGAGTGCGGCAAAAAAGCAGCACGCGACCGCCGCCAGGGAAACAGCACCCGCGCCGTCGTTCCAGCCGGACGCAATCCACAGGCTCGACAACAGGAAAATGGCGAGCACAGCCGATCCCGCCGAGAACAGCAACATGCCCCGATCGAAATATTGTTCCGTGCCGCCAAGCCGGTGATGCTTGTAGCGCGGCCTCCAGACTTCGCCTTCCTCGCGGGTGACGACGCGCAGCGCACGGCAATCCTGCCAGACATCGACGAGTTGTTTCAGCCGCCATAACGTATTTGAGAAGACCGCGCCTTCCCACGAACGAAGCTCGTCCGCACTCGGCTGGAGGCTCGCAATCCGCGCGCGGAGAATATCGGCTTGTGGATCCTGCTCGATGCTCTCTGGCAGCGGCGCGTCGAACCACTTGGCGATATCGGCAAGGAGCGGCTGCAAACCGGGCGGCGGCTGGTTGCCGCCGAGCAGGGTCGCGAGAGGATCGCCGACCGAGGACAGGACCGGCAGCAACAATTGCATCCGGCCCCGTAACGTCCGCGCTCGCGCGACGACGTCGGGTCGCGTTTGGTCATAGGCAAGCTGGCTCAGCAGGAATTCGAGCGCATTGACCGTCACGGCAAGGCGTTGCCGGCAGGCGGAGATCGCTGTGCCGCGCACGTTGCCGGCGAGCGTTTCTTTCGTATAGAACACGGCGTCGCGGAACCAGGCATCCGTGCGCTCGACAAGCGCCGGTGCGAGCCGGCTCGGAAAAATCGCGCTGCCCACCACGCTCGCGCACACGATGCCGAGCGTGATCTCCTCCGCGCGCGACACGGCGAGATCGAAGATGCCGGCCGGATTCATCACGGAGGGCAGGGCGATCAGCGGCATGGTGTAGCCGGCCAGCAGGAACACATAGCTGCGCGCGGTGCGATCGTTGATGGCAAGAAACAGCATCGTTCCGGTCCAGAGCGCCACGACCGCGCTGAAAATATAAGGCGACTCGACAAACGGCGGCACGAACAAGACAGCCGCCGCCGCGCCGATCAGCGTCCCGAGCGTGCGGTACAGCGCCTTTGAGCGCGTGGCGCCGACGAACGGATTCGAGACAATATAAACGGTCGCCATCGCCCAATAGGGACGCGGCAATTCCAGTCTCAGCGCGATATACAACGCGAGCATGGAGGCCGCGAAGGTCTTGACCGAGAACAGCCAGTCACGAGGAGAAGGGAGCGTCATGTTCGCGGCACGCCTGTCTTGCGCGTTGCTATCGGCGACGGTCGCTTCATCGCTTGCTTTGCCCGTTGCTTCACTCGCAGATCGGCCGACGGCGTGCCCGGCTGTGTGGCCGACTGCGCGACGGCGTTGAACGCGCCGAGCACGCGCAATGTGGCCTCGAGCTCCTGACGGCTCAGGCCTTCGAGTACGTCGGAGCGCAATGTCACCAGTTCCCGTTCGATTTTCGCGGTGACGACACGGCCTTCGTCAGTGAGCGAGATGACCTTTGCGCGCCGGTCGTCGGGATCTTCGTCGCGGCGCACCAGGTTCGCCGCGCAGAGCTGATCGAGCAGGCGCACCAGAGACGGCCCTTCAATACCCGTGAGTTCTGCAAGCGCGACCTGGCGCACCGGCGCATCGAGCCGCCCGGCGATGATCAGCGGCGTCGCGCAGGCTTCGGAAACGTTGTACGCGGCGATCACGCCATGGCTCGTGCGCCTCCACTGGCGCGACGCGGTCACAAGCGCGGTGCTCACGGATTGTCGAAGGGTATCGAGCGTTGCCATGGCGCGGATTGTATTTCGACACCAATTCGATAGCAAGCTATTGAATTTTAACTGTGGTTTTTTGCCTGCCAGGAGCGTTTTGCAACCGAACGCCTGATATGCCGAATCGCATCAGGGGCACTCGTCCAGCGGGGTTTCAGCGGGGTTTTCAGCGCACCCGATGGCGCTTGAGCAGCATGTCGCTCAGCACCGAGAAGGCCAACGCGGGCAGTTCATCCAGTTTGCGTACAACGATGTTATGCGCATAAAAGTTTTCTACGGCGTCGTCGAGAAGACCGATTCCGATCAAATCGATGCCCATGCCTTCAATCTCTTCGATGCGGGCCTTCAAGTCGGTCCGCAGGATGGTCGAGGCGAAATACGGTCGTCGGGGCGAAGCGTGTGCGTGCCGCTGGAGCTTGAGGTGGGTGTCCGGCTGCGGGTGGGGGATTCGGGGGCTGTGCTACGTTCGTGCCAAAAACCTGAAGTGAGCGCCGACGACACTTACAAATTGGCGGTTTAAAACGCGTTTCTTTGCTTCGTTTCTTTGCGCGTTTGCAAAGAAATGAAGTCCCGCCCCGGATAGGGGCTAACAGAAATAAGCAAGAAAATCCGACTTAAGCAGAACGACCACG
>NZ_JBAUSA010000264.1:0-1806 GCF_049581465.1 Caballeronia sp.
CGCCCGCGCCGTCCAGCCGGTGCAAGTGAAGCAGATGGCCACCGTCATCGACAATCGCAATCGTCACGTTCCACTTGTTTGCGAGCGCATGCGCTTCTGCCGCGGCTGCGACCACTTTCACGTCTTCATCGGTCAATACGGGTTTCGTTCTCATAAATCACCTGGAGGTTGGGCTACAAGGAAATCGCGATACCCGAACGTTACCGTGAAAAACCAAAGAACATGAAATACCAGGCGCTATCGACCACGGTGAGTGCGGCGACGAACCACAGCATGGCGACACAACGCGACGTCACTCGCCCTTGCGAATATTTGCCGATGACCCTCCAGGCGAGCCACGCGCTCCACAAGTTCGCCACGCCGAGCAGGCCCATGCGCACGAAGGTCACCCAGCCGAGCGGCAAATGCTCGGCACGCAGCAGCGACACCGTCGTCGCCGATAAGCCCAAAAACACGCCGCAGCCGGCAACCGGAATCAGCGCCTGCGCCAGATGGTGGAGCCGCGTGAAACTGAAGCTGCCGAGGGTGCGCGTGCTTCCGGCCAGCAAGCCCAGCAACGACGTGCCATAAATGAGCCCCGTCGCCACGATATAGCCGATCACCAGGCCGCCATCGAGCCACGAGAAGACATCATTCTGTTCAGGATAGTGTGTGAAGAGAAACCAGGGCGCGTTCGTATCGAGCGGCCAGAGAATGTCTTGATCGATTAGCCAGGAAGCGCACATCTGTTTCAACGCGACGAACCACGGGCTCACGGTCCAGTGAAACGCGCCAATGGCGATGCCAAGCAAGCCATAGAGGATCAGCGCGGTGTCCCACGGATTGGCCTGTTTCGCGCCCAACTGCACGACTTCCGCGGACGGCGATCGCCACTGCAACGAAATCGCATCGCGATGACCGCTGCAACGACCGCACATATGACAGGCCGCGGCGCCCTCCATGGCTCGCAGCGGGACGAGCGGCGCACAATTGACCGGAATGACCCGATGTCCGTGCTCGCCTTCCTTATACGAACGACGCCACGCGTCTTCGTCAACTTTGTAGTGAAATGGCGCGAGGCGCGCCAACAGGGAAAAAACGCCGTTCACCGGGCACAAGTATTTGCACCAGACACGCTTTTCGCGTCCATACAACACGCCGATGATCATTGCGCCGACCGTCGATCCTCCCAGCACGAGCAGAACGGCTTTCGGATATTGATAGACGCTGACCATCTGGCCATAGATCGTGGTCAGTCCAAACGCAACGAACGGCCAGCCGCCCCAGCGCATCCAGCGCGGAATCGCCCAGCCGCGCCCGAACTTGCTCGCAAATTCAGTCAACGCGCCTTCGGGACACAGCACGCCGCACCACACGCGGCCGAGCATGACCATCGAAAGCAGCACGAACGGCCACCAGATACCCCAAAACACGAACTGCGCAGCCAGCGTCAGGTTGCTCCACAAATGCGTCGTGCCGTCGGGCAAGGGCATCATGGCGGGAACCAGGATGAGGAACGCATAAACGGCGACGACAACCCATTGAATGCCGCGGATCGCGCTGCCGTGTTGCTGCATCCATTGCCCAGCCCGGCTTAGCCGGCTGGGCTGCTTCATGGCCTGGCTCATATCAATGCTTCATATCGCTGGATTCATGTCTTGATTCGAGCACGCATTCATGCCGCGCGATTCGCCGTTTTCCTCGACGCTTTTTGCTCCATCCGGTTCTTCGAGCGGCGCAGCAGCAGGAAGATCACCGCCCAATAAACGGCATAGGCGATCAGGTTCATGCCGGCCGGATGCGCGCGATACCCGGTCAACGTAGCCA
>NZ_JBAUSA010000265.1:0-4606 GCF_049581465.1 Caballeronia sp.
TTCCGGACTACATGAAGAAGGCGGTGCTCGCCATTGAAGACGCCCGTTTCTACGATCATGGCGGCGTCGACCTGACCGGCATCCTGCGCGCCGGCACCGTTGCGCTGACGAACGGCCATGCGTCGCAGGGCGCAAGCACGATCACCATGCAGGTCGCGCGAAATTTCTTCCTGTCGAGCGAAAAAACCTACACGCGAAAAATCTATGAAATGCTGCTCGCGTACAAGATCGAGCGTGCGCTGACCAAGGACCAGATTCTCGAGGTCTATATGAACCAGATTTATCTGGGACAGCGCGCCTACGGTTTTGCGAGCGCGGCGCGGGTCTACTTTGGGAAAGATCTTAAAGACGTGACGCTTGCCGAGGCGGCTATGCTCGCAGGACTGCCTAAAGCGCCATCGGCTTATAACCCGGTCGTCAATCCGAAGCGCGCAAAGGTGCGCCAGCAGTACATCCTGGAACGGATGCTGGAACTCCATTACATCACGCAGGAGCAATACGACGAGGCCGCGAAGCAGCCGCTCGTCGTGAAAGGCGTGGGGCGCGAATTCAGCGTGCATGCCGAGTACGTGGCTGAAATGGTGCGCCAGATGATGTATGCGCAGTATCGCGAGGAGGCGTACACGCTCGGCTTGAACGTGGTCACAACCATTGATTCCGCCGATCAGGACGCTGCTTATCGCGCCGTACGCAAAGGTTTGATGGACTATGAACACCGCCATGGATATCGCGGGCCGGAAGGGTATATCGATTTACCGGCGGACGCGGACGATCGCGAGCAGGCTATTGACGACGCCCTGGCCGAGCATCCGGACAACGGCGAAATAGTAGCTGGGGTGGTCACCGAAGCCAGTCCGAAGCAAGTGAAGGCGAGCTTTATCGACGGCGATGTCGCGACGGTCGAGGGCAACGATTTGCGCTTCGTCGCGAGCGCGTTGAGTTCGCGCGCACCATCGAACCAGCGCATCCGCCCGGGCGCGATCGTGCGCCTGATGAAGAACGACGACGGCAACTGGATCATCACGCAATTGCCGCAAGTGGAAGGCGCGTTCGTGTCCGTCGTGCCGCAGGACGGCGCTATCCGTGCGCTCGTCGGCGGCTTCGACTTCAACAAGAACAAGTTCAATCACGTCACGCAGGCCTGGCGCCAGCCTGGTTCGAGCTTCAAGCCCTTCGTCTATTCGGCATCGCTGGAAAAAGGAGTGTCGCCAGCGACCATCGTCAACGACGCACCGCTCTTTTTCAGCGCGGCTGAAACGGGCGGCCAGGCGTGGGAACCGAAGAACTACGGCGGCGGCTTCGACGGCCCCATGCCCATGCGCACCGCGCTGATGAAGTCGAAGAATATGGTGTCGATTCGAATCCTGAACAACATCGGCACGAAGTACGCTCAGGGCTATGTGACGAAATTCGGCTTCGACGCCGACCGTCACCCCGCCTATCTGCCGATGGCGCTCGGCGCCGGTCAGGTGACGCCGTTGCAGATGGCAACGGCCTATTCGGTATTCGCGAACGGCGGGTACCGCGTGAATCCCTATCTCATCGCCGACGTGACCGACCCGCGTGGCGCCGTGGTGTCCCATCCGCGGCCGTTGGTTGCGGGCGAGACCGCACCGAACGCGATTTCCGCGCGTAACGCCTTCGTGATGAACAGCCTTCTGCAAAGCGTGGCGCAACACGGCACGGGGGCGCGGAGCAACCAGTTAAAACGCTCCGATCTCGCCGGCAAGACGGGCACCACTAATGATTCGCACGACGCATGGTTCGCGGGCTATCAGCACTCCCTGGTGGCGATTGCGTGGATCGGCTATGACAACCCGCGCAGTCTCGGCGACAAGGAAACGGGCGGCGGACTCGCGCTACCGGTATGGATCGACTATATGAGCCGGGCGTTGCGCGGCGTACCGGAATACAAGCCGTCACAGCCGCCTGGATTGGTCACGCTCGGCGGCGAACTTTATTTCGACGACATGACGCCGGGTCACGGCTTTATATCGACGATCGGCATCAGTCAGGCAGCGCTTGACTCCGCCAGCGGGGCTTCAGCGGCGCCGTTGTCGGACGGCGAGGCCGCGCCCGCGCCTCAGGTCGGCGAGCAGGAAAAACAGGACATCATGAACCTGTTCAAGGGGCATTGAACGCCCCTCGTCCTCGCGATCCGTGTCCGGGATCAAGCTGAAAAGCTGATCGGCTCGCCGGCTTGCTCGGTTGCGTACTGACTGAGCGCGGCGAAAAATTCGCTGCCATCGCGTGTGTTGCGCCAGGCGCCCTCCACGTATTTGTAGTGAAACCCACCCGCTTTCGCCGCAAGCCAAACCTCGTGCATAGGCGGCTGCAAATTGACGATCAGCTTCGTCCGGTTCTCGAATTCCAGCGTCAGGACATTGCCACTGCGTTCGAATTCGACATCCGTTTCGAGGTCGTCCGCGTCCCGCTCGATGGCCGCCAGCACAGCCTCGGCGAGGGTCAGGTATTCGTTGTCGGTCATGCTAAACTCCGTCGATTAATTATTCAGGGACCGTGATGCAAGTCGTCTTTCGGATGAGCGCGATTGTAGCGGCTTTGGCTGTTTCGTCTGCTGCACTGCTCAGCGCCTGTGGTCAACGCGGACCGCTTTATATGCCTACCGTTCCACCACTTCCGGCTCGTCCCGCCAGCATGCCACCGTTGGCCGCAAGCGCGCCGGTCGCGGCATCGCCCACCTCTGCTACTCCCGTGGGCGACATTCCCGACACGTCCGGCCAGCCGCTTTCACTGGCTCCCGACGACAGCATGCAATCGCCTGCGTCGGCGCCACTGCCCGCATCGGCTGCCGCTGACAAATAACTGTCTCACCATTGAACCGCTTCACCCATGCCCAGGTCGCGCGGCACTTCTGACGCGCGCCAGCCGGACCCCAAAAGCTCATGACTCAATCCGCATTCTCCCGCGTCGCCGGCGTGCTGCAAGCCGAAGGCGTATCAGCCGTGTCGTTGGCCAACGAGTTTGGCACGCCGCTCTACGTCTATTCACGCAGCGCCTTGACCCACGCGTACCACGCTTACGCCGACGCCTGCCAGGGACGCCGCGCCACTATCCACGTGGCCGTGAAAGCCAACAGCAATCTCGCCGTGCTGAACGTGTTCGCGCGACTTGGCGCGGGCTTCGACATCGTTTCCCTGGGCGAACTGCATCGCGTCCTGGCGGCCGGTGGCAAAGCGGAAAACACCGTGTTTTCAGGTATCGGCAAGTCGGTCGCGGAAATGCGCGAAGCACTCAATGCCGGCGTCAAGTGCTTTAACGTCGAATCGATACCGGAATTGCACGCGCTGAACGAGGTGGCGAAAGCGGCCGGCAAACAAGCGCCGGTATCGCTGCGCGTGAATCCTGACGTCGATGCCAAGACGCATCCGTATATTTCCACCGGTCTCAAATCGAACAAGTTCGGCGTGGCTTTCAGCGACGCCCGCGCGACTTACGCTCAAGCTGCTGCCATGTCGCATTTGAATGTGATCGGCATCGACTGCCATATCGGGTCGCAGATTACCGAAGTCAGTCCGTACCTCGATGCCATCGACAAACTCCTGGACCTGGTCGCTCAAATCGAAGCCGATGGTGCGCGCATTCATCATGTCGACGTCGGCGGCGGGCTGGGCATTACTTACGACGATGAAACGCCGCCGCCCATTGGCGATTTCGTGCGTACGGTCCTCGCCCATATTGAACAACGGGGGCATGGTCATCGCGAAGTGTATTTTGAGCCGGGCCGCTCGCTGGTCGGCAATGCCGGCGTGTTGCTGACGCGCGTGGAATATCTAAAGCCGGGCGCGGAGAAGAACTTCGCAATCGTCGACGCCGCCATGAACGACCTCGCGCGGCCCGCGATGTATCAGGCGTTTCATCGGATAGAGCCGGTGGTCGATGGCTCGGCGAAAGCCGAACTCTACGACGTCGTCGGCCCGATTTGCGAAAGCGGCGACTGGCTCGGCCGTGATCGAACGCTTGCCATCGACCAGGGTGATCTGCTCGCGATCTTTTCGGCGGGTGCCTACGGTTTCACGATGAGCTCGAACTACAACACGCGGCCGCGCGCCGCCGAAGTGATGGTCGATCAAGGCCGGGCGCGCGTCGTTCGCGAACGCGAAGAAGTGAAGCAATTGTTCGCGGGTGAATCGATCCTTCCGGATTGAGGTTTAGCGCGCGGAAAAACAAAGGGCGACGCCGCGATGGCGTCGCCCTTTTTTATTACCAGAAGAATCAAGCAGCGCGAGTTGACGCGGAAGCCTTGCCTTTCGCCCACACGATCAACCTCCACGCCAGCAAAGCCACGACGATTGCGCCGTAGATCTTCGGCAGGAGCAGGTCATGCTTGCCCGCCTTCATCCACCAGAAGTGCAGGATCCCCAGCACGGCGATCGGATAGATCAACTTGTGCAGGGAATGCCAGCGACGGCCGAGCTTCCTGACCATCGCTTTCGGCGATGTAACAGCGAGCGGGATCAACAGCACGAACGCCGCAAAACCAACCATGATGAACGGCCGCTTGGCGATGTCCTTCAGAATGCCGAAGATATCGAACCATTTGTCGAACCAAATGTATGTGGTGAAGTGCAGCACGACATAGAAG
>NZ_JBAUSA010000266.1:0-5402 GCF_049581465.1 Caballeronia sp.
CAGCCCACCGAACCCGAGCAAGAACAACTCGCGACGGGCCGTGAATGACTTAAAACGCCCCGTCGATTCATAACCCCAAGGAGAACCCCATGGCACTCACAACCCTCGACGCGAAGACTGCTCTGGTCATCATCGACCTACAGAATGGCATCGTCGCTTTACCCACCGCGCACCCGACCGACGCGGTAATAGAACGTGCCGTCGCAATGGCCGCTGCATTCCGCCGCCGTGGTTTGCCTATCGTGCTCGTCAACGTGGCGGGCGGAGCACCGGGCCGGGCGGAACAGGCTCGCAGCCTTGGCGAGCTTCCCGCCGGATGGGCCGATCTCGTCCCGGAGCTGAACCAGCATCCCGAAGACCACCGGGTGACGAAGCGAACGTGGGGCGCGTTCACGAACACGGACCTCGAGGAACATCTGAGGAATCAGGGCATCACGCAGATCGTGCTCGCCGGCGTCGCCACCAGCATTGGTGTCGAGTCCACGGCTCGTTATGCGTACGAACTCGGGTTCAACGTCACCCTCGCCGTCGACGCGATGACCGACATGAACCCTGACGCCCACATCAACAGCATCACACGAATCTTCCCAAGGCTGGGCGAAACCGGGACGACCAAGGAGATCATCGATCTGCTAGAGAAGGCCGGCGTATGACCTAGCGCTCTACGGCATGTTTGAATGTTCCCGACAAGCGGCAATTCTGCACTACAAACTATCTGCCTCCGAAAACGCCGACACATTGCGAAAGCATCATGCGAGCGCCGCCGCCTGCAACCCCGTCATTAACGCAATCACCTGCCAGGCGGCGAACAGTGTGATGAAAACGGCACCGGCTAGCGCAAGCCCGAAACGAATCCGTTCGACTTTCTGACGGGTGATCGCCGAGCGCTTCGAGACCGCGCGATTGAGCGACAAGCTTGTCGCTCCGATCGCCAACACGGTGCAGGAAACGCCTGCGCCCATCGCGAGTGCCGAGAGGATGCCTACCATGAAGATGTGATTCGCCAGCGCCGCAATCAACACGAAAATGGCGCCCACGCACGGGCGCACGCCTACCGCAACGCCCGTCAGGAAGATCTGCCGCGCGATCCAGAACGATCCGCGAGACGTGCGCGTTGGTGTCCAGGACGTGCGGGAACGAAGCTGGCCTAGACTGGAGCCAAGATAGCGGGCTTCACGCTCGTCGCCGTCATCGACGTCCCTCTTCGCAGCGACGCTTAGGCGCTTCCTTGGCACGAGTTCCACCCGATCGATCTCGCAGCAATCGCGCCGCGTGACGATCGACCACAGTGTCCACGCGCCGACCCCGAGCAGCGCGATATAGCTGGTAAGTTCAAGCCCGGAAGCGCGCGTTAGTACGCGCGACAGTCCTTCGCGGCTCAGCCATGCAGCGGCGCTAACCAGCAGGATCGCTGACAACGCCTGGACAAACGCGCTCCAGACACTCAGCGTGACGGCATCGATAAAACGCGCCCGGTGCGACGCAAGGTACGCGCTAACCACAATCTTGCCGTGACCCGGCCCGAGCGCGTGCAAGACGCCATAGCCAAACGAAAACAGCACGAGTGTCCATGCGGCGGCCATGCTCGATCCGTCGCGCTGATCCGCGAGCTCATCCTGCATGCGCTCGTTCAACCTGCTTTGCAAGCGAACGCTCCAGCCGATTGCATCGCGAACGACAGACGGCATCTGCATGCCCGAAGCCGTGGCAGTCGCGTCCGATGCCGGCGCCGCTTTTGAACTTTCAGCCGTGTTGGCGGCGCTTGGGGCGCCGGTCGAAGTGCGCCCGAAAACGTCAGTCGATTGGGCGAACACACCTTGGGAAATGAGCAGAAGGGTCGCGATAACGCAGAGGCCAAACCACGTTCGACCGACAAGCCAGCACGCGCGCAATGGGGATTTCAACACGTTATCCGGCTCGCTTCAGGGTAGATGCTGCCGCCGAAGATCGCGTGGTCGTGATCTTCGAACGGGACTGCCCTGCACTTTGCCGGCGCGGCGGTGCTAAGCGTCACGGGTAGCTTGGCGTTGCTGGAAAAGTCGACAAAAAAGCTCTCGTCGTAGATGCCCAGCGTCACGGCCGCTCGCTTGACATCCGGTTGCGTGGCGAGCGGCACCATGAACCGATACACAATGTGGCCGTCCTCGACCGCCACACTGAAGTCGCGCGCTTCTCCGAGCGAGGCCGGTTTACCATCGATAAAAATATGCGTGAAATAATCTGCACCCCTGAGCAATTCAAAGGCCTGCACCTTGAACATGGCGGTATGCGTTTGATCGACCGGTCCGGACTTTGTCATGCCGGAAAAGTCACCAACCATGGAGATTGGAAAGCCTTTTGAGAACGTCCAGGTTTCGCGGATTGCAACGAGTTTTTGCCCGGCCATTTGCGCCGATGCCGAATAGTCGATCCAGACATGCGGATGCGCCATGCTTGTCGTGGCGCACGCGGACAGGAGGAGCAAACAAGCTACACGTAGCGAGCAACGACGCGTCAGGAGGGAGAGAAATGGAATCATTGACGAGAGCGAACGGTTCCCGCGGGTAAGTATTGGCGAAGCGTCGGCACAGTGCTCGATGACCATCAGGCGTCGCTGGCCCCTGACAATATTACCAGCTTGGCCTACCTGCGGGCGCACCGCTATAAAGGGCCTCGCTACATTGAATAGTCGAAGCCGCTGCGGCGTGACACCGCTAATCACCACGAAGCCAAAAAAATCCCGCAAGCGCGAGCCGCTCGCGGGAATCGATGGCATCTCATTGGCAGGAGCCGGGAGAGTCCCGGCGAAGTAGCCGACGCTCTAGGGCCTCGTGTAAAGCGATGTATCGAGGGGGACTTCCACGCGGCCCGATTGCGAGCTACCGCTAGACGACGTTCCGTAGCCACTGTCTTGCGCAGCTGCGCGCGCTTGCGCCTGGTTTTGTGCGTTTACGCGCGCTTGCGCTTCTTGCACGTTCGACGGGTACGCCGCATCGCCGGCGTTCGCGTTGTAGCCGGCCTGTTGAAGCTGGACGAGTTCAGCGCGCACCTGGTCGCGCGTAATCGGTTCGTTCTGTTGAGCGAACGTAACGATCGGCGTGGCCAGGATCGACACAACGAGGACTGCATAAATCGACGATTTCATAGTTACCTCCGGAAGCTGTTTTCCTGCGCGTTAGCCCGCTAAGAGCAAGTTCGCAGGATGGTTCGTGCACCGGGCACCCTTCCCTCAAGCAACCCCGGCTTGCACACTCAGCCGGATGAGGCGGCCCGCTACGTACGCTCAGGCTAAAGACTCGACCGATGCAAACAACATGGAATGTTCTTTAGACGCTGGAGCTGGCTTCCACATTGACTCTGGGAAGGAAGATCATCGATCGATGACTGCAGTGTCGCCGTCAATCGTCGTGGCCGAAACCACGCCGATGGAGGATAAGGCGGCCTTTTTGGGAGGGATGCCGGAGCCCGACGAAAGGAGGGGTAACGCGGCAGGCTGTCGCGCTAGTTCGGCACGCGGGCGTCGGGCGGCGGCCGAAGTCAATTCGCCCGAAAAGTGCGGCTAGAGTCACGCCGCGCCGTTGACGAAACGTTTCCACAAACGATCCGCACCGATGACCGAAGGGTCGATCTGAGAGCGTTTACGGACGTTATTCGCCGCAATGAACCTTCAGTGCGCCGTGTAGCCTTCATATTGCGGCACAAGATCGTCCGGAAATCGCTGATCGAGGCGATCCCCGCTCCTTCACCTCTACTGAAGCATCGAAAAAATGGCCACTGCGACGCCACACGCAAGCAACGCTACCCGCTCCGGCATGCTCAGCGGCCGCCGCTTCACGCTCGGCAATCGCATTGTGTTCAGCTTCGGCGCGCTGTTCGTGCTGATGCTCGTCATGGCGGCAATTTCATACACTCGCTTGCGCGCAATCGACGACGAAGCCGTCAGCATCGGGCGTGACTCGGTGCCCGGCCTGTCTCTCGCGACATCGCTGCGCGCAGCAGCGCGAGAAAACTACACGACGCTCGAGCGTGCGCTTTTCGTTGACAGCGACGCCGATGCGGTTAAGCGCGATATTGATCGGGTGGCGGAAATCCAGCGGGAGTTTGACCAGTTCGCAACCGACTATCAGAACACGCTCTTTCGCGACGACGACCGCGAGCGCTTTCGCACCTTCAAGGCCGCCTACGATCAGTATCTGCCGTTGCTCACCGACGCGGCGCGTCAGGCTCAAATTTCGAGGCCGGCAGCGCAGGCCGCCCTGGTGCGCATGACGCCGGTCTGGGAAAATGCGGTTCGTGCCGCGAATGAACTCGTGAAGGAAAACCGCGCCCAGGCCGACGTGTCCGCACAAATGATCCGCAGCTCGGTCAGCGGCACCGAAATCACGCTCGCGACCGCTCTGGGCGTCGTACTGCTCGTCGCGCTAGCGACCGGCTACGCGCTCTTCAAGGCGGTCACAGTACCGATGGCGCGGCTCGTCGAAGTGCACGACGCCATGCGCACGGGCAACCTCACACAGCGTCTGAACCTGCGTCGCACCGATGAATTCGGCACGCTGGAGGAAGGTTTCAACCGCATGACCGCGGAGCTGACGAGCCTCGTCGCGCAGGCGCAGAAGTCTTCGCTGCAGGTGACGACGTCGGTAGCGGAAATCGCCGCAACCTCCAAGGAGCAGCAGGCGACCACGAGCGAGACCGCCGCGACCACCACGGAGATCGGTGCGACTTCGCGTGAAATCTTCGCCACGTCGCGCGATCTGTTGCGCACGATGAACGAGGTCTCCGGCGTCGCGGAGCAATCGGCGCAACTTGCCGGAGCCAGCCAGAGCGGCCTCGCGCGGATGGAGGAAACGATGCGCAGCGTGATGGAAGCTGCGGGTTCGGTCAACGCCAAGCTATCGATCCTCAATGAAAAGGCGGTCAATATCAATCAGGTCGTCGCGACCATCACGAAGGTCGCCGACCAGACCAACCTGCTGTCGCTGAATGCCGCGATCGAAGCGGAAAAGGCCGGCGAGTATGGGCGCGGTTTCGCGGTCGTCGCCACCGAAATCCGGCGCCTCGCTGAACAGACGGCGGTAGCGACCTACGTCATCGAGCAGACCGTCAAGGAGATCCAGTCGGCCGTCTCCGCTGGCGTGATGGGCATGGACAAATTCTCCGAGGAAGTGCGGCGCGGCATGCGCGACGTGCAACAGGTCGGAGGCCAGCTCTCGCAGATCATTAACGAGGTGCAGACGCTCGCGCCGCGCTTCCAGCTGGTCAACGAAGGGATGCAGACGCAAGCCAGCAGCGCCGAACAGATTACCCAGGCCCTGTCGCAGTTGTCCGAGGCCGCGCAGCAAACCGCGGAGTCGCTGCGCCAGTCGTCACAAGCGATCGATGACCTCACGCTCGTCGCCAACCAGTTGCGCACCGGCGTGGGG
>NZ_JBAUSA010000267.1:0-3919 GCF_049581465.1 Caballeronia sp.
ATTCAAGCCTGAAGTGGCCTCGATGAATCTTGGAACCATGAACTTCGGCCTGTTTCCGATGCTCAAGCGTTTCAAAGAGTTCAAGCATGACTGGGAGCGCCCATTCCTGGAAGGCACCAAAGAACAAATCTTCCGCAATACGTTCTCAGATCTGGAAGCTGTTTTATCCGAGCTTTCTGTCAATGAGACTCGCTTCGAATTCGAGTGCTATGACACTGCACATATCTACACGTTGGCGCACTTCGTTGAACAAGGACTGGTTAAGCCTCCTTTCTTCATCCAGACCGTCTTCGGAATTCTAGGTGGCATAGGCACACACCCTGAAGATGTGATGCACATGCAGCGTACTGCCAACCGACTGTTCGGTGACGACTTCCGATGGTCTGTCTTAGGTGCTGGAGTCAGTCAAATGAAGATTGCCGCCATGGCGGCAAGCATGGGTGGCAACGTCCGGGTCGGTCTGGAGGATAGCCTTTGGATCGGTAAGGGGCAGTTAGCCAAGTCCAACGCTGATCAGGTGCGCAAGGTGCGCTCGATTCTGGAAGGGCTGGGTCTTGAGGTAGCCTCGCCGGATGAAGCGCGCGAGATACTCAAGCTCAAGGGCAAGGATAAGGTTTCCTTCTGAGATTTTTTGACGAAAAAAACTCAATCGTTCGAGCGCCTTCCCAACATTAGCTCATCATCCTCGATGAACTAGAGTGTCCTACCGGGAGTGCGGTTTTGGCATCGACCGCCGCCTGACATCTGGCTCTCATCGTGTGTTGTTTTGGTAACAGGCGTCTTCTCAAGTGGTCGCAAAATAATCCGCGCTTTCATCTTCATAGTGATCGGCCCTCAACAGATCGACGATCGATGCGGGGACGAAGTTCGTCGCACGATCGTTTCACCCAGCATGGTGCAGTTGCCGCATCGGGCGCGGCTGTAAGAGCACGGGCTGCAATGCCCGAGGTCACACACTACAGAACTTATTCAGAAGAGAATTACCATGAGCATTCAAACCATCGGCATTATTGGTGCCGGACAAATGGGCAGTGGCATTGCGCAAGTGTGTGCTCTGGCAGGCTTGAGCGTCATTATGCGTGACATCGACGACGCAGCAGTACAACGTGGCATCAACGGCGTCACGACACAACTTGAGCGCGCCGTAAGCAAGGAAAAGATAACGGCCGTTGACAAGGATGGCGCGCTGGGCCGCATTACCGGCACGACGGACCTTGCGCGCCTGGCAGCCGCCGACTTCCTCGTGGAAGCCGCGACGGAAAATCTCGAGGTCAAGCGGCGCATCCTGAAGGAGGTCGACGCGATCGCCAGCCCGGGAGCCATCATTGCTACCAACACCTCGTCGATCTCGATCACCAAACTCGCGGGATCCATGTCCCGCCCGCAGCAATTCATCGGCTTGCACTTCTTCAATCCGGTTCCGGTGATGGCGCTGGTGGAGGTCATCCACGGCATTCAGACCGGCGTGGATACGGTTGCCCGCACTGAAGAACTCGCGAAGAGAATCGGAAAGACGCCAATCCGCGTGAAGAACTCGCCGGGTTTCGTCGTGAACCGCATCCTCGTTCCGATGATTAACGAGGCGGTGTTTGTCCTTCAGGAAGGGCAGGCGTCAGCAGAGGCAATCGACGCCGGCATGACTCTGGGCGCGAATCACCCGATCGGCCCGCTGGCACTGGCTGACCTGATCGGCCTTGATACCTGCCTTGCCGTGATGGAAGTCTTCTATCGCGATTTCAACGATTCCAAGTATCGCCCGGCGCCGCTGCTCAAGGAAATGGTCGATGCCGGCTACCTTGGCCGCAAGACCGGTCAGGGCTTTTACAGCTATTGAACGAAATGTAGGTCGATCTCAAGTCACTGCCCGCACAACGGCGCTTTGTTGGCCAGCGGTCAATTGGAAGGACGCGTCCTGCGCTGTCCGGCGCACGGGATGCGCTTCGATTCGCGCATTACCACGAGCGGTATCGGGGCTGTGTCCGAAGAAACTTCCCGTTCAAGAGCTTGACGGGAAGTTCGTGTGTGCGTCGCCCCGATTTTGTCGATGACTTGAAGCACGCTCGCGTCATCCGATAGCACTAACCAAATTCTTCCCGTGCGGGATGGAGATACACATGCAAGAGAATCTGGTCGCCGCGACGCCGTCGGCTTACTCCTATCCGCTTTTGATCAAGCAGTTGCTGCTCAATGCGCGAAGCCTCAATGGCGACCAGGAAATCACGTATCGAGGCCATTTGCGGTACTGTTTCCGCGATTTCGATCGTCGTATCTGCCAGCTCGCGTCGGCACTGACGTCACTCGACGTTCGGCACGGATCGACCGTGGCGGTGATGGATTGGGATAGCCATCGCTATCTCGAGAGCTATTTCGCCATTCCGATGATGGGGGCAACGCTGTTCACGGTGAACGTCCGGTTGTCACCGCAACAAATTCTCTACACGCTGAACGACTCCCAGGCCGAGGTCGTTCTGGTTCATGCGGATTTCGTCGAAACACTCACGCAGATCTGGGATGAACTGCGGTTCGTGCGCAGCGTGGTGGTGCTGGCCGACGGCCAACACATGCCTAAGACCGGCCTGCCGGTTGCCGGCGAGTATGAGGCATTGATTGAGCAGGCGTCGCCGGCGTTCGCGTTTGACGATTTCGATGAGAACACGAAGGCCGCGGTCTTTTATACGACGGGCACGGCCGGCGATCCCAAAGGGGTCAGCTATAGCCACCGAAACATTGTCATGCATGCGATGGCGACGGCGATGAGTCTGTGTGCGCCACGCGATGGTCAGAGGCTGCACCGTGAAGATGTCTACATGCCGATCACACCGATGTTTCATGTACTCGCATGGGGTATGCCATATATCGCCATCATGCTTGGACTCAAAATCGTTCTGCCCGGCCGCTATGAGCCGGAGATCCTGCTGCGGTTGCGTGAGACGGAGAACGTCACGTTTTCTCACTGTGTGCCGACGATCCTGCAGATGCTTCTGAACGCCGCTCCAGACGGAGGGAGCACGCTGTCAGGATGGAAACTCATCATCGGTGGGTCGGCGCTGTCGCCTGCGCTTTGTGATGCGGCGATGGCGCGTGGTATCGACGTGTTCACAGGTTACGGCATGTCGGAAACCGGCCCGATCGTCGCGCTTGCGCAGTTGCCCCCAGGATTCGCATCGAACAACCGCAACGACACTGCGGAGGGTCATCAGAAGGAAGTGCAGATGCGATGCTCCACAGGACGCCCTGTTCCGATGGTCGACTTTCGCGTCGTCGACGACAACATGAACGACGTGCCGCGCGATGGCAAGAGTCCGGGAGAAATCGTTCTACGAGCGCCGTTCCTGACAATGAGCTACAACAACAAGCCGGAGGCTTCGGAGGATCTATGGGCCGGCGGCTACCTTCATACGCAGGACATCGCGGTGATGCATCCGGACGGCTTCGTTCAGATCGTGGACCGTATCAAGGATGTGATCAAGACGGGTGGCGAGTGGGTCTCGTCGATCGAAGTGGAGCGTTTGATCTCGCTGGTGCCGGGCGTTGTCGAGTGCGCGGTGATCGGCGTGCCGGACGAAAAATGGGGCGAACGCCCGATGGCGCTTGTCGTGGGCCGCGCGGAAGGGGGATTGAAGGCTTCTGTCGTCCGCGAACATCTGATGGCGCATGTGGAGACAAACCGTATCAGTCGCTACGCAGTGCCCGAGGAAAGCCGCATCGTCTTTGTCGAGGAAATTCCGAAGACGAGCGTCGGCAAGATCGACAAGAAGTTGCTGCGCAAAATGGCCCCGTAGCAGCATGCTGCCGCCGTGCCGCCCGTTGAAGCGGGGAGACGACGGGAGTTATTTTGGCGACGGACGTGTCGCGTGCGTTGAAGATCCAGGGGGCATGGATCGGACAATCGCGGTACGTCGTCCGATCTCATTTGTAG
>NZ_JBAUSA010000268.1:0-5129 GCF_049581465.1 Caballeronia sp.
GTGCCCAGCCAGCGCGAGAACATGATCGCCTGGTTGGCGGCGCGTTGCGATCCACCCGCGTACGGCCAGCTCATCGTCTACACCTTTCCAAAGGAGAAGCTGGTCTATGGGCCGTTCCAGATCGAAGCGCGCATCCAGCAGAATACCGAGATCTCACAACAGATCTCGCTGTGGAACCAGATGGGCTCGCGCGTCATCCGCGGCCATCTTGTGGTCGTGCCGGTCGAGAATTCGATCCTCTATGTCTCCCCGCTCTACTTGCGCGCGGCGTCTGGTCAGTTGCCCGAATTAAAACGGGTGATCGCCGCCTATGGAGACCGTGTGGTGATGGAGGAGACGTTGGGCGAAGCCTTGGCAGCGCTCTTCAAGGAGACCACCCCGGTGGCACTGCCCCGCGGCACGTCGGACGCGCGCGCCCGCGAGGCACTGGCGCATTATGACCGCGCGATAGAACGCCTGAAGGCGGGAGACTGGAGCGGTTTCGGCGCAGAACTCGATGCCCTCCGGCCGTTGCTAGAAGCGCTCGGCGCCGGCCGCCCCGAGGACCAGCGGTGATCCAACACCAAAGTCTCGCGAAGCATGCCAACCGCTCTCTTGCCACACCGCGCCGGCCAGTATCTACACGACGTAGGAAATCAAAGCGTCGGCGGGTTCGATGAATCATCCGCCTTCAGGAAATCGACAAAGGCGCGCAACGGTGCAGGCAAATGGCGACGCCCCGGATAGTAAAGAAACGGCCCTGAAAAGCGCTGCCACCACGGCTCCAGGATCGGCTCCAACGCTCCGCTATCGAGATGCGGGCGCAGCATTCCCTCGAAAAGGTGGATGACACCCACCCCTGCTACCGCAGTACTTATCGCAAGGTCGACTGCCGCGCCCGGCCTGACCAGGAGCGGGCCCGGCGGATCCAGCCGCACCACCTCGCCATCGCGCTCGAAATCCCAGGTGGGTTTCGCGCCTCCGGCAAATTGAGCGCGCAAGCACGCATGCGAGAGCAGGTCGCGCGGATGCTCGGGTCTCCCGTGCGTGTCGAGATAGCCCGGAGCCGCAGCGGTGGCGAAACGCTGCACACGTGGCCCGATCGGAATGGCAATCATGTCCTGTTCAAGCCGCTCGTCGTAGCGAATGCCTGCATCGCAGCCGATCGAAAGCACATCGACAAATCCATCCTCAACCACGACTTCCACGCGGATGTCGGGATAGGCCGCAAGGAATGGCGCGATGACGCCTGGCAATACGATGCGCGCGGCGCTCGAGGGCACGTTGAGTTTGAGTGTGCCTGTCGGCTTGTCCCTGAACACGTTCAGGACATCCAGCGCCGCTTCCATCTCGCTGAACAAGGGAGTCAGCCTTTCGATGAGACGCAGCCCCGCTTCGGTCGGGGCCACGCTGCGCGTGGTCCGGTTCAGCAAGCGCAGACCGAGCTGCGCCTCAAGGCGACGCACGGCGATGCTAAGGCTCGAGGCGGAGACGCCACTGATTCGGGCTGCGTCGCGAAAGCCGCCGGCGCGAGCGACTGAAACGAACGCGGCAAGATCATTTAATTCCATGGCCATTGTTTAAAATTTTGCACAACCCGTGCAATTTAGATCGGATTATCTAACAACGCAAACACCTCCATACTGACCCTTAACCATTCGTCGAGGAGAACCGCTATGTCCAACTTCAACCCTGTAAGCACATTTTCGCTGGGCCGCCGCCCGGTGCACCGCCTGGGCTACGGCGCCATGCAACTGGCTGGACCCGGCGTATTCGGGCCGCCGAAGGATCGTGACGTCGCTATCGCCCTACTGCGCGAAGCGGTGGCGTCGGGCGTCAATCACATCGATACGAGCGACTTCTACGGGCCGCACGTCACCAACCAACTCATTCGCGAAGCGCTCCATCCTTACCCGGATGAGCTTGTGATCGTGACCAAGGTGGGCGCCATCCGGGGTGACGATGGCTCGTGGATAGCGGCACTCGAACCGGAAGATCTCAAGCGCGGCGTCCACGACAACCTTCGCAATCTCGGCCTCGACGCGCTCGATGTCGTCAACGTGCGAATCATGGGCAACATCCACAGCCCCGCAGAAGGATCGATTGAAAAGCAGGTCACTGCCCTCGCCGAGCTTCAGCGCCAGGGTCTCGTTCGCCACATTGGTCTCTCCAACGTGACCCCGGCCCAGGTGGCCGAGGCGCAGGGCATCGTCGAGATCGTCTGCGTGCAGAACCACTACAACGTGGTCCAGCGGGAGGATGATGCGCTGATCGACGACCTGGCGGCCAAGGGCATTGCCTACGTGCCGTTCTTCCCGCTTGGCGGGTTCACGCCGATTCAATCGTCAGCGCTGTCCAAGGTCGCCGAAACGATCGGCGCAACGCCGATGCAGGTGGCGCTTGCCTGGCTTCTTCATCGCTCGCCTAACATTTTGCTGATCCCGGGCACTTCGTCGCTCGAGCATCTGCGTGAAAACATGCAGGTGGCACAATTGAGCTTGCAGGACGCGGTGCGCGCTGAACTGGACGCGATTGGCCGAGTCAGTGAGGAAGCCAACGGGGAACATTGATCGTTTCTCCCATAGGCTCATCGCAACGCACGGTTGACGCTGAGGAACAAATGAATTGCGACCGAGCATGATAATGGCAGGCCGAACGTCGTCCACAATGGGAAACGTTCACCGATCACGTCAGGAAAGCTATGAAACAACCGCTCAGAATCGATTTTGTCTCCGATATCGCGTGCCCATGGTGTGCTGTCGGCCTGTCCTCGCTCGAACTTGCGCTCTCGCGCGTTGGCGACGCCGTCGACACCAAGCTGGTCGTGCATCCGTTCGAACTGAACCCCGAGATGGGCAAGGACGGCGAGAAGATCGTCGACTATGTCGTAAAGAAATACGGACGCACCCCGGCGCAGGTCGCCGAGGCACAAGTCATGATTCGCGAGCGTGGCGCGAGCGTTGGCTTTACCTTCGGTCCGCGTACGCGCATCTATAACACCTTCGATGCGCACCGCCTGGTGCATTGGGCCAACCTCAACGGCAAACAGTTGGCGCTCAAGCGGGCACTCCTGCAGGCCTATCATGGCGATGGCAAAGCCCCGAGCGACCACGACGTCCTGGTTGAAGCTGCGCAGTCTGTAGGGCTTGACGCCGCAGAGGCGCGCAAGGTACTGCAAAGTGACGACTACGCCGACGCGGTTCGTGCGGAAGAACAGGAATACCAGGCGATGGGCATCCATGCGGTGCCGGCAGTCATCATCAATAACCGGTATCTGGTGAGCGGCGCACAGCCCGTAGAAGCCTTCGAGGAAGCGATCCAACAGGCTCTGGCCGAAGGGTAGTCTCGCTTTCGCGCCGCAACGGCGCTTCGTCTTCGGCCACTGCCGAAGACGAAGCCGAAGCCACCGGCGCAGCGTCATGCCTGACATGCGACAGCTTCATCATGCGCGGCTGGAGCAGGAGCGCGACGAGCCCGCTCCAGCCGGTTTGATGCGAAGCACCGACGCCCCGTCCGTTGTCGCCGTGAAAGTACTCATGGAACAGGATGAGATCCTGCGAACGCGGGTCGGCTTGCAGAAGCGGATAGGCGGCCATGACGGGCCGCACGCCACGTGCATCCTTGAGAAAGAGCGTGGTGACACGCCGCGCGAGGTCATCGGCAATCTCGCTTAGCGAAAAGCTGCTGCCCGATCCTGTCGGATATTCGACGCGAAACTCGTCGCCGTAGTAGCCATAGAACTCATACAGCGATTCGATCAGCAGATAGTTGACCGGCATCCAGACCGGCCCGCGCCAGTTTGAATTGCCACCAAACACGTGCGAGTCCGATTCCCCAGGCAAGTACTTGATGCAGAAGTTCGCGCCGTGATGGTCGTAGAGATACGGTGCATCGCTATGCACACGCGACAGCGCCCGCACACCGTGCTCGGAGAGAAACTCGTTTTCATCGAGCGCGCGCCGCAAGAGCGCTTTCATCCGATGTCCGCGCAACAATGACAGCAGCGTGGTGTTACCTTTGCCGGGCTCGGTCCAGCGCGACACCAGCCTTGCCAGATTCGGCCGATGATCCAGAAACCACGCCAGCCTTTCGCGCAATCCCGGCAGATGCCCGTACACCCGATCCTCTAGCACGCGAACGGCGAAGAGCGGAATCAGTCCGACGATCGAACGAATGCGCATTGGCACACGGGTACCGTCCGGAAGGTGTAATGCGTCGTAGAAGAATTCGTCGGGTTCGTCCCACAAGCCTGTCTCGCAGAATTCGCTGCAACTGACCGCCTCCGCGATATACAGGAAATGTTCGAAGAACTTCACCGCGATTTCCACGTACGCGCTGTTCGTCATCGCCAGTTCGAGGCCGATCTGCATCAGGTCGAGCGCGTAGGAGGCCATCCATGCCGTACCATCGGCCTGATCGATGCGCCCGCCCGTCGGTAGTGGCGAGGACCGGTCGAAGATGCCCACGTTGTCGAGCCCGAGAAAGCCACCCTGAAAGATGTTGCGGTCATCCGCGTCCTTGCGGTTGACCCACCACGAGAAATTGAGCAGCAGCTTGTGGAACATGACTTCGAGAAACTCGCGGTCGCCCACGCCCGTCACCTCGCGGTCGAGTTCGTACACACGCCATGTTGCCCACGCGTGAACCGGCGGATTTGCGTCGCCAAACGCCCACTCGTAGGCCGGCAATTGCCCGTTCGGATGCATGTAGCGCTCCTTCACGAGCAGCAGCAATTGCTTCTTCGCGAAGTCGGGATCGATCACGGCGAACGCGGCCGCATGAAATGCGAGGTCCCACGACGCATACCACGGGTACTCCCACTTGTCGGGCATCGACACAATATCGCCATTGCACATGTGCCGCCAATCCGCGTTGCGGCCGCGCTTGCGTACTCCCGGTGGCGTCGGTTGGCCGGGGTCACCGTCGTGCCAGCGCGTTACGTCGAACTGGTAGTACTGCTTACTCCATAGCATGCCGGCGAGTGCCTGACGCTGTACGAGCCGCGCATCGGCGTCGGGGATGTCGTGCTGAAGCGCCGAATAGAATTCGTCGGCTTCTGCTTGCCGGCGCGCGAAAAGTTCGTTCATGTCGAGCGGCACGGCATCCGGAGCCGGTTCGGGACGCCAGCGCAGATACAGCACCGAGCGCTC
>NZ_JBAUSA010000269.1:0-2258 GCF_049581465.1 Caballeronia sp.
GGCATGCACTGGTAATTCAGTACGGTCATCCAGAGGTGATGTCGCGGGCGGGCATGAAAGCCCGCGACACCGTATCAACGAAAACAACGGACTTAGATCAACAGATGAACTTCACACTCCGCAATTCATCGCGCGCGCTGCCTTGCGCCGCTACGCTTGCAGCAGCCTTGCTATTGGCGGGCTGCGGCACGGGAAGCCGCCTGTCCACCGATGGCGCAAACGACCAACTCGTCTTCCCCTCCATCGAATCGGCCCAGCCCGCCGGCGGCAGCTATCCGTTTACCGAGGCGTTGCGCAAGCTCAGGCCGGGTATGAACAAAGGCCAGGTCGCCGGGCTTCTGGGGCGCCCGCAATTTCAGGAAGGATTCTTCGGCGTTCGTGAATGGGATTACGTGTTGAATGTCACGAACGAAGCCGGGGCGCCGCAAATGGTGTGCCAGTTGAAAGCCGTGTTCACGGCCCAAGACACGGCCCGCAACTTCTATCGTAAGTGCGGTGACAACGTGGAGTCGCTGACCGATGGAAAATGGCTGAAATATCAACCGACAGCCGCGAATGTTATTGTCGCAACGCCGTTGACGGTGGAAAGCGTAGAAACGAAGGCTGACGCGTCGAATTAAGGCTTCGAAATTAAAAAGCGCGAGGCGGGTCGATCGACCCGTTCTCGCGCTTCACCTAAGCCGCCCCCTCTTACCGCTGCATCGATTCCCACACCTTATACAAGCGCTTGACCGAAATCGGCATCGGCGTGCGAAGTTCCTGCGCAAATAGCGACACCCGCAACTCTTCCAGCAGCCATCGATATTCGCTCAATCGCGCATCTGCCACGCCACCGCGTTGGGCGATCGCCCGCTGAAAATTTTGCAGCAGCGGCGCGATTTCCGCGGACAATCGCGCGTCTCTAACCGCATCGGCCTTCAACTTGTCGACGCGTAACGCCATCGCGTTTAGATAACGCGGAAAGTGCGATAACTGCGTATACGGCGTATCGATAACAAAGCGCTTCCCAACCAGCGCGTTCAACTGCGCGATCATATCCACGTAAGGCGCGCCGAGTGACTTGACCTGCGTCAACTTCTTCGCGACCGCCGCATATTCAATCAAGATCAGCCCGCCGAGACGCGCGATTTCCTGTGCGAGCAAGGTCAGCCTGCTTTTCCCCTGGTCCCGCCGCGTGAAGAAACCCATATCGTCGTCGGGAAGCGGGTCTTGCAAACACGCGCGATCCAGCGCCGTTTCAATGATCTGGTCGCGCAGCTCTTCCTGCGTGCCGAGCGCCATATATTGCATCGACATCTCGCGCAATCCGGTGAGACTGCGCTCAAGGTAACGAATCGGCTCGCGCAATTGCAACGCGAACAATCGACGCAAGCCTGCTCGATGAACGCGAGCGGCTTCTTCGGGCGAATCGAATACTTCGACGTCGCAATGCGTATGCCGATCGACAAGCGCCGGATAGCCGAAAAGCGTCTGCCCTCGCCGGCGAATTTCGAGCAACTCCGGCAACTTTCCGAAATCCCAGGTGGTGAGATTTTCGTACAGCGCGGTGCTTGACGATTCGGACGGCGCGGCGCTGCGTGTGACAGGCGATGCGACATCGATACCGCCATCCAACGTCGCGCCCGCTGCCAGCTTTTGAAAATGCTGCTGCGCCTGTCCACCAAGTTCGGCTCGCAACTGGGCCAGATTGCGACCCATTGCAAGTTGGCGCCCGTGTTCGTCGATGACCTTGAAGTTCATGAACAAATGGGCTGGCAGCGTCTCCAGCTTGAAATCGGACGACTTCATCGCGATCTGCGTTTGCTCGCGAATGTCCGCGATCAACGCTTCAAGCAAACCGCCCGCGCCGAAGGTCTTGCCGCTGTGCCGCTCGACCACGCCCGCCGAAAACTCAGGCAATGGCACGAGATGCCGCCGCAACTTCTGTGGCAGCGACTTCAACAGCAACTGTATCTTTTCCTTCAACATGCCGCGGACAAGCCACTCGGAACGGCGTGCATCGACCTGGTTCAGGCCGAATAGCGGCACGGTCAGGGTCACGCCATCGCGGGGAGAACCCGGTTCGAAATGATAGGTCAGCGTCATTTCAATGCCGGCCATCGTCATGCGCTTCGGGAACAGATCGGTGGTGATGCCTGCGGCTTCATGGCGCATCAGGTCGTCACGCGAGAGGAATAGCAAGCGCGCGCGGGCGTCCTTCCTCTCTTCGTCGCGATACCAGCGCTCGAAAGCCGCGCCGGTATGAATGCCTTTTGGCA
>NZ_JBAUSA010000270.1:0-1999 GCF_049581465.1 Caballeronia sp.
CCACCGTCCCGGGGCATGCACACATCACCATCTGAAACTCGATTCGCACGGCGGTATCGTCACGTGCGTCGACTGCAAGATCTCGCTCAGCACCTTCTGGGCTCTGACAATGGAGCAATACCAACTCGCGCTTGCGAATATCGATCGCCTCACCGAGCGGCTAACTTTCGCCAACGCTCGCATCATCAGCCTGTCTGCTGCACTCGAAGAACAGAAATGTAGCGGGAAAGGCGACTCAAACAATGCCCAAAGCCGGCTTGACTGAAGCGATTTGCGTGGTCCAATAACTCATCGAAAACCACGTGCCACCAGCAATGAAAAGAACCTTCGAATGCGGTCACAGCGGCAAGGGCCAGTATTGCCATGCCTGTGCGGCGACTGCCAAAGCCCGAGAGGACCTTCGCCACACACGAAATCAAAAGCGTGACGCGAAGCGCCTTGCTGCCGCAGCCGGCGCTGTCGACCTCTCCATCGTTGACCATCTCGGCGCGGTCCAACGCGAAGCGCGAGAGCTTTTGTCCAAGGTCAATTGCGGCACGCACCCGTATGCCCTGAGAGGGAAATCGTTAAAATCCACGTCTGGACTCATCCTTTCCGTGCCAGTCGGGCGTTCATATCGACTTCTGTTTGATGGACCGACCCTCGCACCGCTACGGCTCGTGAGCCACGAAGACTACAACACGATCGCTGATAATCAAGTGGCCGCCTGATTCGCATTCATCAGACGTATTTGAGCATCGCACCGTTTTTGGCGATCGATATTTCTGAATTAATATCAAGTAATACATTTCGCTTACTGGTTCCAGATAGCTTCGGCATACTTTGCTCGACAACCAAAACTTACGCGTGATGACTGACGAACTCTTTCCCTGTGACCACTGTGGCGGCAACTTCAAAATCGGATGGTCCCAACGGGTGAAAGCACGGATTGGAGAATCGGAGTTCGACTATTCGCAGTTTGGTCGCGAAACGGAAGGCCCTCCGATCATTGGCGACACCTGTCGCCGCCCTCTAAGTGCGCCCCAGACGGAGCGCCTGGTTTGCATTTACTGCCAGAACGAAGATTGCGGCATGCAGACGCCATGGGAACCGATTGGCGACGATGAACACGCGGCCATGGCGAAAGTCGGGGCTGTATGGAACCGGCGCACCCGGCGCCCCTCGTGTTTGGACGGCGACCTCCTTGATCTCATTCGGAAGGAGCTCTCGGCTGTCGATGCTCCGTTCATTCTGGATCTTCTCGCCCGCAACAGCGAGAAATGGGAGGAGCGAGGCCCCCAGCTAGCGATGGCGGCGCAAAAGATAGTCGATAGTAAAATTACGATGCGCGACTTCTGGGCGATCGACCCCGTTCTGAAGGACGCGTCCCGCTACCGCAAGCTGGTGCAGCTCGTAAAAGTCCTGTACATCGACCAGATAGCCCACCTTCAATTCCCTCGAGTTGTTGCGGTCGGGGGCATGGAGCACCACGCGTTCGAAGATCGAATAGCCGCATCGGTAGACGAGCTTCCAGATCGAAACCGCTGGTGATCGACTTGACTTCCGTGCACATCGGGCAAGATGAATCAAACCTCTGCCCTTCCTCACTGGAGCAACACAATGTCAACCTTAGAGTTCATCCGCGCGGTAGTCCGCTATCGCAAAGATCTCGCGTTTCCCTTGACTGTACTCGGCGCGCTGGTCATCGCCCTGACGTATCACGCGTTGACCAACCCCATGCTGGCTTGGCTCCAGTGAGCGAATGAGAACACCCCTATCTGCGTCTTCGCTTTGCGCCCACTCATGTGGGCTTCTTTCAGGACCGGGGCCGTCGTGGACATTGAATGTGCCAGCCGCATCGCCATGCGATGCCTGATTGAACTAACGCATTCCCCTTTTGCGCAGTTCAGCATTGCAATCCTTATCTTGCTGTTTGTCGGTTTGTCGGTTCGCAAATTGCAATCGCCGTGCAGCGAATTCCGGACTCACTCTTACAGTGTTGGACTGAGGGAAGCAAAAG
>NZ_JBAUSA010000271.1:0-13646 GCF_049581465.1 Caballeronia sp.
ACCCCCAACAGTGCAGAAAACGTGTGGATGGTGAAGACGTTGTAGAACCAGCCCATGAAAGGGCTGTTCGCGACCAGCGGTTGAATTTGGCGAGCCTCGAAGTTGGCGAATTTTAGCGCGCCGATCCAGCCGATGACGATAACGAGGCCGTATCGGCCCAGAATATTTGCGGCCGAATCGATTGTGGAGATCTTGTCGATCTCGCTTACCTTCGATCTGTCTCTGAGCAAGGTCACCCTGCAGTTCCTCCTTTGACGGATGGCTATCCCAACGGTGGTGAGTTACCTACACAAGAGAACGCCGAAGACGTTGGTAATCGCAGCCGTTCGCTATGTGAGTTGCGATCAGGTCGATAAGACGAACGAATAGCTAGCAGGGCCGCCGACCTCCATTTGTTGTGAGATGCTGCCGATAGTGCGCTCAGTGCACCGGGAGGGATGCGATTGCTGACCCGAATTATCATCGTGGGGGCCGGAATTGGCGGCCTGACAGCAGCAGCCACACTCACACATGCGGGATTCGAGGTGCGAACCGTCGAGCGTGCGGTCGAATTCGGTGAGGTTGGGGCCGGTGTGCAGTTAGGCCCGCACGCAACTCGGGTCCTCGTGGGCCTCGGCTTGGGCGGCCAATTGCGACGGCGCGGCATCGTTCCGTCGCAAGTCATGTTCCTGCGGTGGCAAGACAGCAGCGTCATTTCCGCTCAGTCCACGGCCGAAAGTGCTGTGGTGTTCGGCGCACCTTATTACACGTTCTACCGTCCCGAGCTGATTGAGATGCTCGCCAGCCTCTCACCGGAAGGCACGGTTCGCCATGGGATCGCCGCCACTGGCCTGGCCACGATCGACGATAAGCCGGCCGTTCAACTCGACGATGGCAGCATTGAGACCGCGGACCTCGTTGTCGGAGCCGATGGCATCCATTCAACCGTCCGGGCGCAGACCATTGGCGATGCCATTCCACGCTTTTCGGGCATGTGCGCCTACCGTGCACTCATCCCGTTGGAGCGCCTTGCGGCGGACCCGCAGGCGGCGCGCACCGTTCGCTGCTGGATGGGGCCCGCCTGTCACCTTGTGGTTTACCCCGTCGGTGGCGGACCGCGCTACCTCAATGTGGTGGCTGTCGTTCCGGAATCCGACTGGCGGTCGGAGTGGTGGACGTCCCAGGGCTCAGTCGACGAACTGCACAACCAATTCCGCGGATGGAGTCCCGACGTCATCAGGATCCTCGACGCGGTGGCGGACCCCGTCTACCGGTGGGCGCTCTATGACCGCAGCCCGCTGGACACCTGGTCGACAGAAACGACGACCTTGGTGGGCGATGCCTGCCATCCAATGCTGCCGTTTCTTGCTCAGGGGGCCGCACAGGCCATCGGCGACGGGGCCGCCCTCGGTCAAGCTCTGTCAACCAGTGCCGACCTGGCCGACGCGCTGCGACGCTACGAAGCTGCGCGACGAGAACACACCGCCGAAATCCAGCGGCTGTCATGGCAGAACAACGAGGTCTACCACCTGCTCGACGGCCCTGCGCAGCAGCGCCGCGACGAGGCGATGGCCCAGCCCGGCGGTACACGCACCATGGGGTGGATCTTCGCCAATGACCCCTACGCCCTCCCCTGAAGCAATCAGATTGATAGCCCGCTTCGATAAGGCACGTATCGGCGCATCGCAAGACGCTGTCAATCTAGGTGATCGACTACCGGACAGCAAGATTGGGGCACCAAGAGTATGCGGGCAGCGACGACGCAACCCTGCCCGCGTCCACCGCCAAGACGCCCTTGAGGACAAAGGTGTTCAACTCAATGTGTACCGAATAGGCAGGTGCTTCAGCCCCCCAACGAAAGTGGTCGCCGTGAACTGCGGGTCCCCAGCAAGCTCGATGGAGAGCAGCCGCGGTAGGAGCTCGGCGAACAGGCTGCTAATCTCCATGCGCGCGAGCGCCGCACCAAGACAGAAATGAGCGCCGAAACCGAAGGCGAGATGTCTGTTGGGTTCTCGGTTGATGTCGAACCGCGACGGCTCGTTGAAGACGTCCTCATCCCGATTTCCCGAAACATACGATAGGTAGACCGCGTCGCCGGCAGGGATGGGAACTCCTCGGATTTCACTGTCGGCGCCGGCGGTTCGCATCATCTCCTTGACCGGAGTGGACCACCGAAGCATCTCCTCGACCGCAGTCGGCATCAGTGTCAAGTCTTCCGACAATCGTTGATGCTCATCGGGGTGTTCGATCAACGCGAGCAGCCCGCCGGCGACGGCAGCTTTGGTCGTCTCGTGGCCCGCCGTAGCAATGAGGTGGCAGTAGTTGATCACGTCGGAGTCGGAGAGGTACTGGCCGTCGATGCGGGCATTGGCGATCGCTGACGTCAAATCAGCCGTGGGATTATCGCGACGTGATGCGGCCGCCTTGCCGAAATAACCGACGATGTCGGCAATGACGCTCGTCAAGTCTTCGAGGTTCGAGCCGCGCTGAAACTCCGGATCATCTAGCCCGAATAGTTCCTGAGTTAATCGTTGGATCAGGGCATAATCATCCTCGGGTAGCCCCAGCAGTGACAGGATCACGTATCCCGGAAATTTCATCGCGATGTCGGTGACGAAGTCGCACTCCGGTCCGATTTCGAGCATGTGGTCGACATAGCGCTCGGCGAGCTGATCAATCTGAGCTTTTAGCTCGCGCATCACTTTCGGCCGGAACCAACTGGCACCGATCGCCCGGAGAGCCCGGTGGTGCGGGCCATCCATCTGGTTCATCGTGTGCAAGCCGACGCCAGTGTCGCGCTGTGCGCGCACGCCGTCGTCGACGGCGGCAGTCGTCAGCATTGATCCGCGCCCATTGATCCATAGGCAATGATTGCGCTCAATCTCGATAATGTCGGCATGTTTGGTCACTGCCCAAAATGGGCGATAGGGAGCCACGTCTACCCGGACCACAGGGGCGTGCGCACGAAGATAAGTCAGTCCCTCATGCACCCGAACCTCATCAGTGAACGCCACTGGGTCGGCCAGCAGCCACGTGGCCTCATCCACCGTGAACCTGCTCATCTGCGACCCATCACTATGCAGCCATCAGGGAGTCGAATACGGCGCGGCCTAACACCTTTGCACCCTGGCGCCGCCTGGCCATCCTTGAATGCGCGGCGAGCAGTAGCGGCACCGCAGGACGTTAACCACGCGCCCGGACCGGATTCAAGTAGCTCATCCTGGCCGGGGCCGGGATTCCTGAGGAGCTCGTCGCCAAAGGGATCGAGCTCACAGATTGTAGTAGGCCTTAAGCCGGACGCAGCTCTCAAGGCGTTTACCTCCAATGGCTTCTGTGTGAAGGGAGCTGGACGCAACCATACCTTAGCGCTCGACGCAGCGGCAGCTATGAAACCAGTTGCGCCATAAGTAAAATGGATATTCCTAGAACGAAATCGCATATCGCATGAGGATCGCAAGGCTCGGCCATCTGCATTGCTGCTGACTCGCGTGCCTATGCGCTCGGTGAATGCGAAACCGTAACAATGGCTTGGAACGCGTCGCGTCTCGGCTGTGGGCGTACTTCTCGAACTGAGCCGCCGAAGCGGCCGAATGCTCGGACCCACTGCACACCAGGGCATTACAGCTGGCCTACTCCATTACCAGGTGTCGATTGCGCGCTCCTCAACTTCGTCGACACAGGCACTGCGGGCACGGAGGTGGATCTCTGCAGAGCTGGCGGCACCAACTTCCGTGAGACCCGCGCCACCGTCAGACTGCCTGCTCTCGACGGCGCATTACCTCCGCAAGCACGTTCGAAACGTAAAGGTGCGTAGGCTATTTCACCCCGCATCTCAGATCGTGGCGTTTCGTTAGCGCACGGTTTGCGCGTACGGTGAGCGTCATGGAAGCTGAAGAGCCGCGGCCTGAGATTCCTCGAGCGGGTATAGACCTGCCGGTATTACCTGACGAGGGTTGGATTTACGGCCGGCACCAAGCGCTGAAGGAGCTGGACGGATCGGGGACGACGAAGAGCCTGGCTCTTGACGACGAAGGACACGAGAAGCGAGTCGTCGTCGTGACAGTTCGTGGCGCGAAGACCGGTAAACCGCGTCGTATTCCGCTGATGCGGGTCGAATGCGGCGGCTGCTATGCGGCTGTCGCATCGAAGGGCGGATCGGCCAAGAAGCCCGCCTGGTACTACAACTTAAAGGCAAATCCAGATGTGCGACTACAGGATCTGACGGCGATCGGCGACTTTTCGGCTCGCGAGCTCGTCGGCCATGAACGGGCCATCTGGTGGGATCGGGCGGTGCATGCTTTCGAGCCATTCGCGGACTACGAGCAGAAAGCAGGTCGACCAATTCCTGTCTTCGTGCTCGAGCCCGCCGCTAAGCGGTAACCGAAGAAGATCCTCCAGAGTGTTCTAACCTCGCCTTCTGAGCGATTCGGGCCGTGACGTACCGGGCTGCCGCCTAAGTGGTCACGAACGTATGAGAGCTAAGCAGCCCAATTATTGTGGGCGGGAAACGCTTGACAGCAATCATCCAGAGTCACAAGCGATTGACAAATCTGGTGACCCTACCTTGGCATAAGGTCAGTTATAGTCGAATTCAGTTGCACTGCAATGGATCGTAGTCCTCGCGTTCCCGAGTTAATCTTGCCTACGTTTCGCTCCGTCCGGTAATGCTTCGTTGTCTAGCAGTGTGCTGCGTCCGGCTGTCCTCGATAGCGTCACCACATCGTTCAAGCCGCGGTCCGGCGGTGTCACTTCGCTGGTAATGAACGCAACATGCGGCGCCAGTGCCCTTTCGGCCGCGGTGCCTTTTTCGAAAGAATCCGGCTAGCAGCTCAGTTGATAGATACATAAGCAAATCGAATGTTGGAAATTGGGCTGGCTGACTTAGCATCGGCCGAGAATTGCTATGACGAAAGGTAATCGCTTCATGGGCATGCCGGTGCAGGCAAACGTTTCTCGGCCAGTGCTGTTGCTGGTCCACGGTGGCTGGCTTGGCGCGTGGAGTTGGGATGAGGTGCACCAGAACCTGATCAGCCGGGGTTGGCAAACGCAGACCGTCGACCTACCGAGCGTGGCCGAGCTCGGGAGCCCGCGTCTTGGTCTGCTGGAAGACGCTTACGTGGTTCGTCAACGCATCAATGAGATTGACGGGCCAGTGGTGGTCGTCGCCCACTCTTACGGCGGTGCGGTGATCACTCAGGCCGCTGCCAATCTGCCCAATGTTCGACACCTCGTCTACATCTGCGCTTTTCAGCTGGATATCGGGGAATCCATGCTGGACATCGTCGGCAACAGGCCCGCCTGGTGGAACATCGAGGGCGACATCGCGACGGTGCACGACCCGCGCGCAGTATTCTTTGACGATCTGCCGCCGGACGCTGCAGAGCGGGCGGCTGCCCGCCTGAAGCCCTTTAGTGTGTGCGTCGGCAACCACAGCCTGACCGCTGCTGCGTGGCGCACAATTCCGTCTACCTACATCGTTACTGATCGGGACAAAGCCGCGCCTCCCGCAGGCCAGGAGATTCTGGCGGCACGTGCCACCTACGTTCGTCACTTGCCGTCGGGCCATCTGCCGCTCTTATCTATGCCGTCGGCCCTAACTGACCTCATCGTGGAGGCGGCTGCCACCACCATGGATTGAGGCACAGACCGATTCGTCTGATACTCGACGCAGCGGAGGCCGATTGGCTAGACACGACGACCTTGATGCACGCCGGGAGCCCGGTTTGGCGAAAGGTGAATGGTGCCACAGTTATTCACGAACCTGCAGGTGGTCTACTCGGCACAACGACGGGGACCGGGATCCCAGAAAAGCAGCTAACTATTCCGTTGAGCCCAGGTTGCAGGTCAGTCATCAATGGCTTAGGTATCACCCGACTCGACACTGAAGATCGCTCTTCGGGCGATGGCATCCGCGCTAACCCCGCTGCAATCTAGGGGTTGGCGGCTCAGAGCGCCGGCCGTACCTCGGGCTCAAACCGACCCCGGCGACCACACGGAGAGGCGAAGCATGGCGAAAATGCACGAGGAGATCTTGGTCAACTTGCAAATGTCAAAGGCTGAGGTCGTAGTAGTCCGGGTATGTCAATGATCGGCGACTCGCGAGACCCGATCGATGTCCACCCGAGCATTGCCGACCGGATATGCGAATCCGGCCGTGCGGCAGGAGGCTTGCCGAACCAACGCTCGCTAACCGGAAATCAACGGACCTCGGCCACATTGGCGCCGGAATGCACCACGGCTACGCCAAAGCCAAACCATCGTGCGGCTGTTCACACGTTGCGATTGGTCGATGCCGCCTCAATTGAGGGTGACGGGTGCGGTACTAGGAGCCGCAGAGTTGACTACTTCACGCCGGCGAAGCTGGAGGCGTTGGTTGCAGTCGCCGAGCAGGGGAGTTTGTCGGCGGCAGCACGCAGCTTGCACATTAGCCAGCCAGCCTTGTCGCAGACGATCGGCGGACTCGAACGCCGTTTGGGCACAAAGCTGTTCGTGCGCACGAGCACAGGCGTGAAGACCACTAGGGCGGGGCGGGCGGTGCTCAGCGAGGCTCGAACGATACTCGACCGTCATGATCGGCTGCTCCAGGTCGCGGCGGGATGCGTCTCAGATGAAGGCGGTGCCCTCCGGTTGTCGATTCCGCCCGAACTACCCCTGGATGTGTTGCGCACACTCGCCAAGTTTGCCGCAGAGCACCCCGCAACGCGGCTCCGGACGCGTCGGTTGACCATGGCCACCCAGCTGGCGGGACTGCACGGCGGAGGGCTCGACGTGAGTTTCATGAATGAACGTCCTGCGGGCCACGACCTGCAATCGATGCTGCTAGCACGAGAGCACCTTGGTGCGTTGGTGAGCCACTCGGTTGCGGCACGAGTTGCCAGTCCGCAAGGAATCCGGCTCGACACCCTCGCGGGGCTGGAGTGGCTGGGCTTCCCGCGGTCAAGTAGCCCGGCTTGGCATGACCGTGTAGCGGCCGTTTTGCGCACGCACGGCATAGACCCGGACGATGCGGAAGGCCGCCGTGACGATTTTGGAATCCCATCCGTGGTGTACACCGCGGTAAGTGGTGGGCATGCGTTTGCGCTTGCACCTGCGCACTGGGCGCATCCAGTCACTGACACCGTCACCTGGATTCCTCTTGCCGACGACTCGGTGGTGCGGCCCACATGGGCAGTCTGGCATGCAAATTGCCGCCGTCGAGACGTTGCGCACCTCATCCAAGCATTGGAAACATACGCCTCCACTACCCAGGACGCTTCCCCAGCGCCGAGCAGATCCCCATGACATTCACCCAGTGGGCGATGGTGTTTCTGCTAACGCTCCGGCTACCGCAAACTCGAGTGCACGCCGCAAGGGATCCACAGCGCCTGTTATGTCGGCAAGCAGCACGCCGCCTTGAAAGGCAGCAAGAAGGCCGCCGGCTAATGCCTGCGCGTCCGTGCCCACCGTCAAGCCACCGTTGTCGGCCACCCGCTGAAGTCCTTGCGCCATCAGGGCTTCCCATCGAACAAACCCCGCTTGTAGTGCCTTGCGAGCCGGCCCGTTGTCCTGGTCGAGCTCATTGATCAGCGATCCGATCGGACAGCGGATCGCGTCATCGGAGGACGCGTACGCGTTGACAGTGCTCTCACACCAAGCGTGCACATCGGCGGCCGTCGACATGGTGTCAAAAAACAGTCGGGCCGAAGTGATCACTTGGTCCACCTGCACGGCAACGACGTCAGCCACCAAGTCGGCCTTGCCGGCGAAGAAGTGATAGAGCTGTCCGCGCCCGACGCCAGCTGCGGCTCCGATCTCGTCGAGAGTGGTCGCCCGTACTCCACGCTTGGCGAAAAGGATGCAAGCGGCATCCAGCACCCGCTGTGCGGTCGCGCGCCCGCGATCTGTCGTCGGCGTATTCAGCACCCCATAACTTTAGCTTCAAACGGCTAGTTGTACCAGAGAGTACAGTTACTGTACTGTATAGTACAATATTGCTGCGAAGCCGCGAAGCATGTACTTAGGCAATGCGAAAGGACGCCTCATTGGAACCTGAGCCTGTCAATGCATTTCCCACTAGCCATGACCGATGAAGTGTTTGCGTCGAGTGAGAGGCGCGCGGCGAACCCGCCGATTCGCGGCCGCAGCTCGGAGCTACGACGTATACGCGATGCTGTGTTGGCACTAGCGCATGGACGCGGTGGCGTGTTGATCATCGAGGGATCAGTCGGGATTGGGAAAACCCGCCTGCTGAACGAGGGCATGGCGCTTTCGGCGCAGGCGGGTGTGCGTGCGGTGTTTCGCCGAGTCTTCGAAAAACAGCAGACGGTACCATTCGCACCATCGTACGTGGAACTGCTGCACGCTGACCCGCCACCAGGCGGCTTAGATCCACTATCCCGCTTAGGTATTCGCGACGTCATGCACCATCAATTGACGGAGCACCCGCGCGGCGCGGTCTTGACAGCGTCCGAGCAGCATCCGGTCGCCATTCATATCGATGACCTGCATTTCGCGGACAATGCAACCCTCATGGCATTGCAATCGCTGGCATTGGAGTTGACAGACTCGCCACTACTGTGGGTGTTCACGGTAATACCCAATGCTGGCAATCTAGCCGTTTACGAGACCGTCACCCGGTTGGTGGCTGCCGGTGCCGAAGTGCTCCGGCTCAACGCCCTGAGCACCAGAGCTGTGGCCGACATAGCCCGGGACGTGTTGCGCGCCAACGCGGATAACTCGGTGTTGATGCTAGCGGACCAGGCGCATGGCAATCCCTTCCTGCTGATCGAGCTGCTACAGGGCCTCAGCGAAGAGGGCCGGATCCAGCTCGCTGATGGCCGAGCGATTGCAACCGGTGACGCGCTACCCCAACGGCTCAGCACAAGTATGCGGCTGCGATTGGAGCGCTTTCCAGAAATCACCCGCCGCCTTTTGCAAGTGGCTTCGGTGCTGCCCGAGCGGTTTACCGCAGGCCTTCTTGCGGCGATGCTAGAGCGCTCCCCGGCATCCCTTATCCCAGCCGTGGAAGAAGTAGTACGTGCCGAGCTACTGGCCGACGAAGACGGCCAGCTGCGATTTTGTGAAGATCTACGACGCGAAGCGATACGCCAGTCGTTGCCGGGCTCCTTGCGTCGTGCGTTGGAGCGGCAGTCGGCGACAATCATGCTCGACGCTGGTGCCGCGCCGCAGGACGTGGCAACTCAACTGGTGCGTAGCGCCGACATCGGTGACGCTCCCGCTATCGCGACCTTACGAGACGCAGCGCAAATCCTGGCAGATTCGGATGCTGGCGCCGCAGCCGATCTGAGCAAGCGCGCGCTCGACCTCACCCATGTCCGCGATCCCCAGCACGGCCAGATTGTCGCGGAAACCGTTGTGCTGCTGAATCGAGCATTGCGCTACGACGAGGCGCAGCAACTAGCGGATGAGGCTCTGTCGAACGCAGTCTCCGCTGAGCAAGAGGCCGACATTCGACTCAGCCTCTCGACATTGGCAAGGGGCACAATCGAAAAGCGCATCGAGCAGAATCGCAGCGCACTCCTGCTACCGCAACTCGATGAGCGGATCACAGCGCGCCATCAGGCTTGGCTCGCCTACAACCTGATGGTGAATGGCCAACTCGGCCAGGATCGCAAAACAGCCGCTGAAGCGGAGGCCGCGGCCGCAAACACTGATGACGTGGAGGCCAGGATCGTATCCGAGATTGCGCTCGCGGGCCTCGATTGTGCTGACGGCAATTGCCAGAAGGCCCTGGCGCGCTTGGAGACACTCGACGCGTTAGTCCGGACGAGCAAATTCACCCCGGCACATCAACTTGCCGAGATCCACAGCGCGAATATTCTCGCTGTCGTCGGGCGGCTTGACGAGGCTGCAGCGATGATCACAAAAGGCATCCAAATATCTCGTAATATGGGTAACAACATGGCATTTCAGATCTGGACCCACCACGAAGGAATGGTCCATTTAGCCGCCGGCACCTTGTCCGCAGCCCGCTCCGCCGTCGAATCGCTCCCTGCCGCGGACCGCATGAGGTGGACGAGTGTAAACGGAGTACTTGGCATGTCCACCCTCGCCAAGGTTGCGGCTCATACCGGAGACCGAATGCTATTGAAGGACGCTTCGATTGCTGCACGCGATGCATACGCGGGCGGGTCGCCTGCGGTACGACGCACTGCGGCCGGGGTCCTGGGACTAGCGGCATGGCTACGTGAGGATATGAAGGGTGCAGCCCGCTGGCTCGGTGCAGATACCAGACTGATAGTCACACCAGTGTTCCCGGTGGTCCTCGATGATTTGCTTCTGAGTGCACGGGTAGCCGTAGCGACCGGTGAGGGAAATGTGCGAGAACGCGTGTTGCAAGCCATCGACGTTCTTCAACATGGCAAGCCCGGAGTCACACTTTTCACCGCGGTTGCACAACTAGCAGGCGGAATACTGGCCCAGGATGTCGATGCCCTTACGGCCGCCTCCCAATCATTGCGATCATCGTCGCGACCTCTCCTTGGTGCATCTGCTGCCGAGGATGCGGGCCGAGAGCTCATTCGGTCTGACTACCACACGGACGCAATCGATCAGCTCAACATGGCATTTGACGTGTACGCCGATTGCATGGCGGTGACTGACGCACGCCGGGTCGGTCGCATACTGCGAAGTCAAGGGATTGAACGGCGCACCGTGACACCCCATCGCCCGAAAAACGGGTGGGACAGTCTTACCGATCGTGAGCTGAGGGTCCTGCACTTGGTTGCCGAAGGCGCAACAAACGCTACGGTCGCGAGGGAGCTGCATTTGTCGGCCCATACCGTCAAGACCCACGTACGCAATGTCTACGCCAAGCTTGGAATCGATTCACGACTTCAGTTGCGCCGCTTGGTTCAAGGCCTCGATGAAACCCGCAGGATGTAAGCTCAATCGGTCCCAATCTCCACCCTGCGCGGAGTCACGCGCAAGAAGCGGTTGGCGTTTGCAACTTCTATTCCGCCCGTAGACCGCTCGATATACGAACATTGGAAGCCGCTCCAAATCGATTCTATTACTGCGATAGCCGATCATCCCTTGATCGTCGTCCTCCGCAATGAGGATCGCGCAAGTTATTGCCGTGCGGCTAGTTTGAGCATGGTCATGCCACGCAGATCGATGGCGATGACTAGAAGGTGAATCGTTCGCGACGGCCGCGGAGGGAGCAAGCTCGTGAGACATTACGCGGCCTAACATCTGATCAAGTCGACACGATCTCAACGATCGACGGCATCGAAATGGCCTCCGACAGTGGCGGAGAAGTGGTCGAAAGGCGCTATCGCGATGCGATCCCATCGGTTCAACACGCACCGAACCCTTTAGTTGCGCATCGCGCTGAGGAAGCGCATGAACGTTGAGCCTACAGGAAACTCAATTGCGGCTGGCACAGGCCGGCCGGCGGCGCGGATGAGGTCAGTGAGATCGGCGTTGCGGGTTAGCCATCCGCGCTCGGCCAGATATGCCGCCGGATCCTGCCGCTGGGCGGAAAAAGTCAGGTTGCGCAGATTCAGACCTTGGTCATGCTTGCGCCAAATGTCGTGGAGGTCGTTCAGTGTTTCACCAACTACGTCGGGCCCCCGGACATCGAAATAGTCCGCAGCGATCCGGCTGCCGGAGGCGCTCAACGCAATGACCCATCGAGCACCTCGTCCTGTGCGCTGGGGGGTAGGTAGCCGATGAGGAGCCCCTCGGCGATCCACGCGGTCGGCTTTGCTTCATCGAAACCCGCCTGCCGCGACGCCGTTGTCCAATCTCGGCGAAGATCGATACCCAAACAACAGTGCTGCGCTGCCGATGTATAGCGTAGGCTCGCCAACAGATCCTTCTTCCAGTCGATGACATCGGGCTGATCAATTTCGTAGATCGACATCGCATCAGGCCAGTCCAAACGGTAGGCGCGGCAATCCAATCCCGAGGCCAAAATCACCGCTTGCCGAATGCCCGCACGACATGCCTCGCCCAGAAAATCATCGAATGCCCTACAACGGACGCCAAAGTAGTGGGGGAACCACTCGGCTCCAAGCTCCGCGAATTCAATTGTGCCGTCCACTATCTGGGTGAAGATCTTCATTCCGAGTGCCCGAACTAGGACTTCCGCGAACGGGTCGTCGATCACCGGGTCGAGGCCGCGGCTAGCGACGGCTCGCGCCGCGGCCGCCATCATGGCGGTGGCGCCTACGCCGCCTCTTAGATCCCAACTTATCGTCATTGGTTCGCGTCATACTCGCTCCTTCGAATCATTAAGTCCTTCAACGCTTCCTGCGCTGATTACATGGATACTCGTCTTTCTTCGAGCCCGACCGAGACGGCCGTAAAAAATTCTCGCCCGAACACATCGCGCCCAACTCATAACGTAGAACGATCATCGATACGGAGGGCCCTCCTTCCGCTGTGTGCATTGAACAACACATTCGACCGCAGAACCAAGCACCCGTCGATGATTACGTTAGGCATATCACCAAATTGAATACCGTTACCGCACCGTCCAGTTCGGCTGCACAAATCTTCAGCGTGCTCGGTGTTTTTCACTTGCCATGACGTGATCGAACGGGTGTTAGTGGTGATGATCAGCCGCCGCGAGCTTCGCGCCAAAACCACGTTGGTGGCATGCTCTCGAAGCATGACCGCGACACCAGAGACGTATTACGCTCGCGACGGCAACGTCCGTGTTGCGTACCAGGTCGTCGGTGATCAGGGGCCTGACCTCCTGTTCGTTCCCACCCCTGTGTTCCCGATCGACCTGCTGTGGGACGAGCCCACGGTCGCCGGCCAGCTTGGCCGGCTGGCGTCGTTCAGCCGGCTGATTCTCACCGACCTTCTCGGGGTTGGGAGTTCGGACGCGGTGCCAATCAATGAGCGTCCCGCTATGCAGTCTTGGTCCGATGGGCTCGTCAATGTACTCGATGCCGTCGGGAGCAAATCTGCGTCGATCTTCGCCATGGGTGAGTCGGCACTGCCCGTCATGCTCCTCGCTGCGAGCAATCCTGATCGCGTTCGCTCCCTCGTCCTTTGGAGCCCATATGCGTCCTTCCTGCGCACCCGCGATCAGCCCTTCGCGATGCCTGAGCCGGCCCTCGCGGGCTATCTCGGTGCGTTCGAGGACATGGTGGGAACCGGTGCCCTGGTCGATGTTTTGGCACCCAGTTGGGCCGAAGACGCCGCGAAGCGGCGCTGGTGCGCACGTGCCGAGCGTTTGGCTGGTGGGCCAGGATATTTCGCGGCGATCCTCGACTTGTTCCTACGAACCGACGTCACACCAGCGCTCGACAGTATTCAGGCGCCGACGCTAATATTGCGTCGGCGCGGCGACCGTCACGTGACCGAAGGCCATGCTCGACAACTGACCGAGCGGATCCCGCACGCCCGGATGGTCGAGTTCGATGGTAATGACCATGGTTGGTTCGCCGGCGATGCCGAGAACGTGCTCAACGAGATCGAATCATTCCTCACCGGCGGTCGCGGCTTCTCGCCAACCAATCGTGTGCTGTCAACGGTATTATTCACTGACATCGTCGGCTCGACCGAGCGCGCGGCGACCTTAGGCGACCAGGCCTGGACCACGGCGCTGGCCGCTCATAACCGCGTCGTCGAGCGGCATGTAGCCGGATCCCGGGGCGCGGTCGTAAAGTTCACGGGAGACGGCGCGCTCGCGACATTCGACGGCCCTGCAC
>NZ_JBAUSA010000272.1:0-3619 GCF_049581465.1 Caballeronia sp.
CTCTTCACACGATCAAACCAGCTCTTGCTCTGCGGGCTATGACGCGCGCCGCCTTCCGAAAGCGATTTCTCGAACTGCTTCAAGATATCGCGTTGCTGATCGGTGAGCTTCACCGGTGTTTCGACCTGCACATGCACATACAAATCGCCTGCAATACTCGAACGCAAACCCTTGATGCCCTTGCTGCGCAGCCGGAACGTCTTGCCCGATTGCGTCCCTTCCGACACCGTGAAGCTCGCGCGGCCCGCGAGCGTCGGCACCTCGATTTCGCCGCCAAGCGCCGCCGTGGTGAACGGAATCGGCATCTGGCAATGGAGATCGTCGCCGTCCCGTTCGAACACCGAATGCTGCTTGATGTGAATTTCGACGTACAAATCGCCGCTCGGACCACCGTTGATTCCCGGCTCGCCGTTGCCCGACGAACGAATCCGCATACCGTCGTCGATACCCGCCGGGATCTTCACTTCCAGCGTCTTCGTTTCCTTCACCTTGCCCGCGCCGTGGCAATGACCGCACGGCTCGGGAATGTGCGACCCCGTTCCATGACACTTCGGGCAGGTCTGCTGGATGCTGAAAAAGCCCTGCGACATGCGCACGGTGCCTTGCCCGTTACATGTCGGACAGGTTTCGGGCTTGGTGCCGGCTTTCGCACCCGAACCCTTGCAAATCTCGCAATTGACCCAGCTCGGCACGCGGATTTGCGTATCGTAGCCGTGCGCGGCCTGCTCAAGTGAAATTTCCATGCTGTAGCGCAAATCCGCACCGCGATAAACCTGCGGTCCGCCGCGCCCGCCTCGGGCACCGGCCGCACCGCCGGCAGTCTGGCCGAAGATATCGCCGAAAATATCGCCAAATGCGTCGGCGAAACCGCCAAAACCCTGCTGGCCTGGACCACCCATGTTCGGATCGACGCCCGCATGGCCGTACTGGTCGTACGCCGCGCGCTTTTGCGGATCCGACAGCATTTCATAGGCCTGCTTGACCTCTTTGAAACGCTCTTCCGCGTCCTTGCTGTCCGGATTGCGGTCGGGGTGATGCTTCATCGCAAGCTTGCGATACGCCTTCTTGATTTCGTCGTCGCTCGCGTTCTTCGCGACGCCCATAACCTCGTAGTAATCCCGTTTCGCCATATCGGTTCAGCGCCGCCCGGGCCCGTTAGCCTGGCGGCTCCCTTTGGATGCCTGGAGTCTCTCGACTCATGTGGTTCGTCGACGCTTGAGCTTCTCTCCGCACACTCACGGTGAAAAGCGCAGCGCCCTGTAAAAAACAACGTGCCCGGGAAGCCGTCAGGCTCACCAGGCGCGTTCTACGTCCATGCGACCGTACTTGTCGCCACAGTCCCGCCCGGCTTTACAACCGAACGGGACCGGTTCGAACTTTATCGATAATTCGCTCACGCCGCTCATATGGCTTTTGTGTGGCTTATGTAGCAGCGTGGTCGACTCAGTCCTTTTTCACTTCCTTGAAGTCCGCGTCGACAACGTCGTCATGCTGCTCGTGCGCTGCCTGCGCACCCGGACCTGCTTCGCCCGCCGCCGCACCGGCTGCACCCGCCGCGCCTTGAGCCGCAGCCATCTCGGCGTACATCTTTTCGCCGAGCTTCTGTGACGCCGTTGACAGCGTTTCAATCTTCGCGTCGATCGAGGCCTTGTCGCTCGTATTGCTCTTCAGCGCTTCTTCGAGGTCCTTCAATGCCACTTCAATCGTTTCCTTCTCAGCGGCTTCCACCTTGTCGCCGTATTCCGCCACGGCCTTCTTCGTGCTGTGCACCAGCGCGTCGCCCTGATTGCGCGAGTCGGCCAGTTCACGCAGACGGTGATCTTCCTCAGCGTTCGCTTCGGCGTCCTTCACCATCTTGTCGATCTCAGCGTCCGACAAGCCCGAGTTCGCCTTGATGACGATGCGGTTTTCCTTGCCTGTAGCCTTGTCCTTCGCACCGACGTGCAAAATGCCGTTCGCGTCGATGTCGAAGCTCACTTCGATCTGCGGCGTGCCACGCGATGCCGGCGGAATGCCTTCAAGGTTGAACTCGCCCAGCAGCTTGTTCCCCGCTGCCATTTCGCGCTCGCCCTGGAACACCTTGATCGTCACGGCGCTCTGGTTGTCGTCGGCGGTCGAATAAACCTGTGCGTGCTTGGTCGGGATGGTCGTGTTCTTGTTGATCATCTTCGTCATCACGCCGCCAAGCGTTTCGATACCAAGCGACAACGGCGTCACATCCAGCAGCAACACGTCCTTGCGATCGCCCGACAAAACCTGGCCTTGAATCGCGGCACCCACGGCCACGGCTTCGTCCGGGTTCACGTCGCGGCGCGGGTCCTTGCCGAAGAATTCCTTAACCTTTTCCTGCACCTTCGGCATACGCGTCATACCGCCGACCAGGATGATGTCGTCGATTTCGCCGACCTTCACGCCTGCGTCCTTGATAGCGACACGGCACGGTTCCATCGTGCGTTCGATCAGTTCTTCGACCAGCGACTCCAGCTTCGCACGCGTAATTTTCAGGTTCAAGTGCTTCGGACCCGA
This sequence comes from Caballeronia sp., assembly GCF_049581465.1. GTDB lineage: Bacteria > Pseudomonadota > Gammaproteobacteria > Burkholderiales > Burkholderiaceae > Caballeronia. Next base: position 2,527 of record NZ_JBAUSA010000272.1, read on the forward strand.
CGCATCCGCCGTGATGTACGGCAGGTTGATCTCAGTTTGAGCCGCCGATGACAATTCGATCTTCGCTTTTTCCGCAGCCTCTTTCAGGCGCTGGAGCGCGAGCACGTCTTTCGACAGATCAACGCCTTGTTCCTTCTTGAACTCGCCGATGATGTATTCAATGACGCGCTGGTCGAAATCTTCACCACCCAGGAACGTGTCGCCGTTCGTGGAAAGCACTTCGAATTGCATTTCGCCGTCAACGTCAGCGATTTCGATGATCGACACGTCGAACGTGCCGCCGCCCAGGTCATACACCGCAATCTTGCGGTCGCCCTTTTCGGCTTTGTCGAGGCCAAATGCGAGCGCGGCTGCGGTCGGCTCGTTAATGATGCGCTTCACGTCCAGACCGGCAATGCGGCCTGCGTCCTTCGTAGCCTGACGCTGGCTGTCGTTGAAGTACGCCGGAACCGTAATGACCGCTTCCGTCACTTCTTCGCCGAGATAGTCTTCGGCGGTCTTCTTCATCTTGCGCAGCACTTCAGCCGAAATTTGCGGCGGTGCGAGCTTTTGACCGTGGGCTTCAACCCAGGCGTCGCCGTTATCGGCGCGCACGATCTTGTAGGGCATCAACGCGATGTCCTTCTGCACTTCCTTTTCTTCGAAGCGACGGCCGATCAGCCGTTTGACTGCATACAACGTGTTCTTCGGGTTCGTGACCGACTGGCGCTTGGCTGGCGCACCAACCAGAATTTCGTTGTCGTCGACATACGCGATGATCGACGGCGTCGTGCGCGTGCCTTCCGCGTTTTCGATCACTTTTACGGTGTTGCCTTCCATGATCGCGACACACGAGTTCGTCGTGCCCAGATCGATACCGATGATTCTGCCCATTTTTATCACTCTCCTGACTTTGATCGCAGCGGGTCTGCCGTACCGATTCACCGACTTTTCTCGTGGAATCCAGCGGGCAGATGCCTAAAATTTAACTCTGTATGCAAGATAAGAGCGTTCACATCGTTTTCAAGACCGGAAAACGACGGAAAACCTCTTTTTTTCAGCCGAATGGAAACTTATTTCGCCGGACCGACTCGGCCGTTCGCCTCAAGGGTCC
>NZ_JBAUSA010000273.1:0-5741 GCF_049581465.1 Caballeronia sp.
GCGCCGAACAGTTCGACCTGGCGGGCGCGGTAGGCGGATTGCTATCCACGCTGACGGCGGACCGGCGCCATCAAATGCTGCTCGACGAAGGCCTGCGAGAACTCGCGCAATGGCTCGACCGCGAGGAAGTCCAGGCGATCCTGGCGGCGAAAATCATCGACGTCGCGGGCGAGGAATATCCGAAGCTGATCGGCATGCTCGGTTTCGTGGGCTTGAGCGCCGAAGACCTCGGCAACAAGTTCGCGGGCGGCCTCGCGCGCGGCGCCAACAAATGGCTGCACGATATTGCCGACGACCCGGAACACGAGCGCCGTCAGGCTTTCGACAGCAAAGTGGAAGCCTTTATTGAACGGTTGAAGTCGGATCCCGCGTTCCGCTCGCGTATCGACCGGCATAAGCGCGAGTGGCTCGAACGGCCGGAATTGCGCTCCTACGTGAACGGCCTGTGGGACGAATTCAAGGACTGGCTGCGCCGCGATCTCGCGCAACCGGATTCGACCCTGCACGCGAAGGTTGTGGGCGCGTCGGCCTCCTTTGCAGCGGCGCTCGGCGACGATCCGGCGCTGCGCGAATCGATCAACGATCACATGCGTGACGCGCTCAAGTCGCTCGCGCCCGAGTTGCGCGACGGCATCGCTAAACATATCGCGGCGACGGTCCGTAACTGGGACGATGCCACGCTCGTGCGCGACGTGGAACTGAGTATCGGCCGCGACTTGCAATTCATTCGCGTGAACGGCACGCTGGTCGGCGGCGCGGTCGGAGTGATCATTCATGCTGTTACCACGTTCCTGGTTTAAGCTGCCGAATCAATATGTTGTATCCGCCGGTCAGCCAATTTCCTGTTCGCCGAGACCGACCATGCCCGAATCGAACGCTGAGCTGATCGAACGTTTCTACGAAGCGTTTCAGCGCGTCGACGCCGAAGCGATGGCCGCGTGCTACGCGCCCGATGTCCAGTTCAGCGATCCCGTTTTCGGCGTGCTGCGCGGTCGCGAAGCGTCGGACATGTGGCGCATGTTGCTCGCGCGCGCCGAGGCGTTCTCGCTCCATTACAGCGACATCGCCGCGATCGGACAGACCGCCAGCGCGCGCTGCGTCGCGACCTACCGGTTTTCGCAAACGGGGCGCATGGTGACCAACCGCATCGATTCCCGCTTCACCATTCGCGACGGCCTGATCTTCGAACATCACGACACGTTCAGTTTGTATCGATGGAGTTGTCAGGCGCTCGGTTTCAAGGGCCTGTTGCTCGGCTGGACGCCGTTCATGCGCAACAAGATCCACGAACAGGCGCGCAAGGGTCTGGCGAGTTTTCGCAAACAGGTGAAGTCATGACGCGCATTGAATCGCCGGCTCGGGACGGCCGCCTTGAGGACGAATGGCTCGAAGCCGATTGCTTCGGTGGGTTCGCTTCCGGAACGGTCGGTACCGAGCGAACGCGCCGATATCACGCGTTGCTGCTGACCGCCACGCAGCCGCCGACCGGGCGCATGGTGTTGGTGAACGGGGTGGAAGCGTGGCTCGAAGACGCGTCCGGTAAGCAACGGATTTCGTTGTCATCGCAGCGATACGGTTCGGGCTACGTCTCGGCGGATCTTTCCAAGACCCTTTCCACCTTCGACACCGAACCCTGGCCCACCTGGCGTTTTCAACTAGGCGACGGCCAGACGCTAACGGCAGAGGTGTTCGTCGCAAAGCAAACCGGCGCGACAGTCTTGCGCTGGCGGATCGACGGCGACGGCGACGGCGGCGTGTTCACACTGAAAGTCCGCCCGCTGATATCGGGCCGTGACTATCACGCGCTGCATCACGACAATGCCGCGTTCAATTTCGAGGCCCACCTGCAGGGCGATCAGGTGCGCTGGCAGTCCTACGGCGACGTGCCGGCGATCGTGGCGGCATCGAATGGTGAGTATCGGCACGCGCCCGACTGGTATCGCGACTTTTGCTATGTCCGCGAGCGCGAGCGCGGCCTCGATTTTTCCGAGGATCTCGCGACGCCCGGCATTTTTTCCTTCGATTTATCGCGTGGCGAAGCCGTCCTCGTGTTGAGCGCGAATCAAGGCGCCGCAACGCCTGCCGTGACCACCGCGAACAGGCTGTGCGAGATCGAACGGGCACGACGCGCGGCCTTTCCCTCGGTGCTGTCGCGTTCCGCCGATTCCTACGTCGTCGCGCGCAACGAAGGCAGCACGGTCCTTGCCGGCTTCCCGTGGTTCACCGACTGGGGCCGCGACACGTTCATCGCGATGCGCGGCTTGCTGATCGCGTCCGGCCGATACGCCGACGCCGAAGCGATCCTGCTCGAATGGGCCAGCACGATTTCCGAAGGCATGTTGCCGAACCGTTTTCCCGATAGCGGCGGCGCACCGGAATACAACTCGGTCGATGCATCGCTATGGTTCGCGATCGCCGTCCATGATTACTTGTTGACAGGTCATGCGCCACCGGACACGCGGACGCGCCTCCAGCAAGCCGTCGATGCGATTCTCGAAGGCTACTCGCGCGGTACGCGCTTCCAGATTTCCGCCGATCAGGACGGGTTGCTGCGCGCCGGCGTGCCCGGCGTGCAACTGACGTGGATGGACGCGAAAGTGGGCGACTGGGTGGTGACGCCGCGCATCGGCAAGCCGGTTGAGATCCAGGCGCTCTGGATCAATGCACTGCGTATCGCCACGGTGTGGAATCCGCGTTGGACGGAACCCGCTGAACGCGCCGTGCTGGCGTTTAAGACACGCTTTACCGACCCCGTTACCGGCGCGCTTTACGACGTGGCCGATGCCGACCACATACCCGGCAAGCTCGATCGTTCGATCCGGCCAAACCAGCTGTTCGCGATCGGTGGACTGCCTTTCGCATTGCTGGACAAAACGGCCGCGCGGCCGATCGTCGATCAATGCGAGCAGCAATTGCTGACGCCGCTTGGCTTGCGCACCCTGTCGCCCGGAGATCCGGCGTACAAGGTCCGCTACAGCGGCGGGCCGCTGCAACGCGACGGCGCTTATCATCAGGGCACCGTTTGGCCCTGGCTGCTAGGGGCTTTCGTCGATGCCTGGCTCTACGTCCATGGTGACGAACCAGGCGCGCTTGAACAAGCCCGCGAGCGCTTTGTCGCGCCCTTGCTTGAGCATCTGCACCACGCGGGGCTGGATCACCTGTCCGAAGTCGCCGATGGCGACGCACCGCATACACCGGGCGGCACGCCGTTCCAGGCATGGTCGCTAGGCGAGCTCATGCGGCTCGAACAACGCTTTACAACCCGATCATCACAATCAGGCTAGATTATTGGTCTTTCCATCACGTCTTACGCTTAAGGATTTCCCATGCCGCCACTGCGTGCCACCAAGTCACTGGACTGCATTGAAGGAGCACGTCTGCACAGCGCCGATGCCGCGCGCTGGCAGCGCTGGGGTCCGTATCTTAGCGAGCGTCAATGGGGAACGGTGCGCGAGGACTACAGCGAGCACGGCACTGCCTGGGACTATTTTCCGCACGATCACGCGCGCAGCAGGGCGTATAGATGGGGCGAGGACGGCCTGGCCGGTTTCGGCGATGACAAGCTCAACTGGTGCGTGTCGCTTGCGCTATGGAATGGCCGCGATGCGATCATCAAGGAGCGCCTGTTCGGACTCACGAACTCGCAGGGCAATCACGGCGAGGATGTGAAGGAGCTGTACTTCTATCTCGACGGCACGCCGACGCATTCGTACATGCGCATGCTGTACAAGTACCCGCATGCCGCGTATCCCTACGACGACCTGGTTGCGGAAAATGGGCGTCGCGGAGCGGACATGCCCGAGTACGAAGTGCTCGACACTGGCGTCTTCGAAGACAACGCGTACTTTGACGTTCAGGTCGAGTACTCGAAGCACACGCCCGAAGATATCGTGATGCGGGTCACGATTGAGAATCGTGGCGACCACGCCGCTGCCATCGACTTGATGCCGCAGATCTGGGCGCGTAATACCTGGTCGTGGGAGCTGACGGAGAAGCCGTCGCTCGCGTTGGACCTGGATGGCTCGGGGAAAACCCGCCGCGTGATCGCGCATTGCAACGGCCAACAGCCTATGGTCGTCACCGCCGGGTCGCAAGACCACGCAGACGCGAACTGGCTGTTTTGCGAGAACGAGACCAACGTCAGGCGCTTGTTCGGCATGGACGGCACGGGGCCGTTCAAGGACGGCTTCAACGATTTCATTGTGCATGGCGACGAAAACGCGATTCGCCGTGATTCCGGCACGCGCGCGGCGGCGCATTTTCATATCGATGTTCCGGCAGGAGGCCGCAAGGTCGTCTGGATGCGCTGGCTTCCCCAGGCCGACGCGGACACGGACCCAAAGCCGCTCGATATCGACGCGTTGTTCGCGCGCCGTATTGCGGAAGCGGATTCGTTCTTCGCGGGGCTGCAACACGAAATGGACGACGCCGACCACCGGCTCGTGCAGCGCCAGGCGCTGGCGGGCATGTTGTGGTCGAAGCAGTATTACGCCTTCGATGTCACGCGCTGGATGGACGGTGATCCGTTGCAGCCGACACCGGCCGACGGCCGCAAACACGGCCGCAATGCAGACTGGCGGCATTTGTGCAACGCGGACATCGTGTCGATGCCCGACAAGTGGGAATACCCGTGGTACGCGTCGTGGGATCTGGCGTTTCACAGCGTTGCGTTCGCGCTCATCGACCCGGCGTTCGCCAAGAAGCAGTTACTGCTGCTGGTCAAGGATCGCTACATGCATCCGAACGGTCAATTGCCGGCTTACGAGTGGGCGTTTAGCGACGCCAATCCTCCGGTCCACGCGTGGGCTGCCTGGCGTGTCTACGAGATCGACCGCGTGATTACGGGCAAGCCGGATCGCGATTTCCTCGAGTTGGTGTTTCACAAGCTGCTGCTGAATTTCTCGTGGTGGGTGAACCGCAAGGATGCCGATGGCCGCAACATCTTCCAGGGGGGTTTCCTCGGCCTCGACAATGTGGGCATCTTCGACCGCTCGTCGCCATTGCCGACGGGCGGCCGTATCGACCAGTCCGATGGCACCGCGTGGATGGCCGCGTACGCGCTCGACCTGATGCGCATTGCGCTCGAACTGGCCGTCGCGAATCATGTATTCGTCGATATTGGCGTGAAGTTCTTCGAGCATTTCTTGTATATCGCGGAAGCGGTCGGTCGCACCGACACCAGCGAAACGGGCTTGTGGGACGACCAGGATGAGTTTTTCTATGACGTCCTGCAATTGCCTGACGGCACCAGCGTGCCCATGCGCATCCGGTCCATTGTCGGGTTGATTCCAATTTTTGCCGTTCACGTGCTGGAAGAACGTTTGCACGGCCAGTTGCCTGGCTTGCGCGAACGGTTGTCGTGGTTCCTCGAACATCGACCGGATCTTGCCAAGCTGGTGTCGCGCTGGAGAGAGCCAGGCAAAGGCAACAGTTTGCTGTTGTCCGTGCTGCGTGGGCACCGGATGAAGGCGCTGCTCAAGCGCATGCTGGACGAAAGCGAGTTTCTCTCCGACTACGGTGTGCGCGCGTTGTCGAAGGTGCATGAGGCCGAGCCATTCGTGCTGCAGCACAACGGCGACCGGTTTTGCATCAAGTACTTGCCGGCCGAGTCTGACACACGCGTGTTCGGTGGCAACTCCAATTGGCGCGGGCCGATCTGGATGCCGGTCAACTTTTTGCTAATCGAATCGCTGTATGAGTTTCACCGGTATTACGGCGATGATTTCCAGGTCGAATATCCC
>NZ_JBAUSA010000274.1:0-6648 GCF_049581465.1 Caballeronia sp.
GAAATCAACATCCAGCACGCGTGCTGCGCCTGACGCGCATGCGGCGTCATCGAGTTCGATCACGCGCTTGGCAACACCCTTGATCAGCGCAAAATCACCGCCGATTTTTGGACGGATGAAAACGGAGCTGATTTTTGTGCTGCCCATAGTGAGCATCTCAACCGGATGCTGGGGACTCGCGAAGCGTTCGAGCCCGCGTTCCTTGAGCGGATTGATCGACACGATGGTCGCCCCTCGCTTCGCACAATCGCGCAATTCGCCAAGCATGCGCGGATGGTTGGTGGCGGGATTCTGGCCGAACAGAAGGAGCACGTCGGCGTGTTCGAAATCGTCAAGCGTTACCGTTCCCTTGCCGACGCCAACGGTGTGCGGCAAGCCGCGACTTGTCGCTTCATGGCACATGTTCGAGCAATCGGGGAAATTGTTGGTGCCGAACATGCGCACGAACAACTGGTACAGAAAGGCCGCTTCATTGCTAGCACGCCCGGACGTGTAGAAGGCGGCACGATCAGGGTTGTCGAGGCGCTTCAAGTGCGCAGCGACCAATTCAAACGCCTCGTCCCACGAGACCGGCACATAGCGGTCCCGCGTGGCGTCGTACACGAGCGGGTCGGTGAGACGTCCATGCTGTTCGAGTTCGAAGTCGGATTGAGCCATCAGTTCCGACACGGTGTGCGCTTCAAAAAAAGAGGGTATCACCCGTTTGCTGGTCGCCTCGGCGGCTACCGCCTTGACGCCGTTCTCACAAAACTCAAAGGTCGAAGCATGCTGCCGATCCGGCCACGCGCAACCGGGGCAATCGAAGCCGTCGGGCTGATTCTGGGCGAGCAACGTGCGATAGTTTCCGCCCGTCACTTTCTCCTTGAGGAGGTTGAGCGCAACGTACTTGAGCGCGCCCCAGCCCGCGGCGGGGTGTGTGTACGGTTCAATACGAGCTTCTGGTTTCTTCATGGCCTTGGCGCAGCTGAGAGGCGAATCCGCCGATAGCCCGAAGAATACTGTGTTCCAAAATTCGCGCGGCGCACAGAAAAGCGCTAATTCGAGGGGTACAGTTGGCGCAACGCTTATTTCCAGCCCCGGTTCAAACCTCGACTCAGAGCTCGCCGTGGCCTGCTTGTTCGCCGGATGCCAGTACAGCCGGGTTGCGATGGTACTCAGTCACTGCGCGCTTACGGGCAAGGAAGGCATGCTGGAACATGCACATCCGATAAACGTTGTGGTACTCCCCGTTGCCGAAAAATTCCTCAATCAACTCCGCTTCGCGCTTGAACCCGCACTTCTCATAAACATGGATCGCTGCCGCGTTGGAGACATCGACGATGAGATAGAGTTTGCGCAGGTTGAGAACCGAAAACGCGTAGTCGGCCGCAAGCTCGGTCGCCCCCCTCGCGTAACCTCTTCCCTGGGCTTCCGGCGCAATGATGATGACGAACTCGCCTCGCCTGTGGATGTAGTCGAGTTCGATCAGTTCAGTCAGCCCAATGGTCGTGCCCGACTTGTCGACCGCGACAAACCTTCGTTCCCGCAGATCGTGCACGTGGCGATCATAGAGCTGCGATAGCTCCGAGAACGTTTCATACGGCTCTTCGAACCAATAACGCATGATCTTCGCGTTGTTGTTGAGCTCGTGAACGAAGTGCAAGTCACTTCGTTCGAGCGGTCGAAGTATCATGTGCTGGTTTTTTTCGATGATCATAATTTCCCTGGCCTGCGTTCGCGAAACCATTCCACGTGGACAAGTCTGCCATTTTTCGCTCGGGGCCTGGCTCGCGTACGTCAAAGGGCCCCAATAAGCTGGCGGCGCATCATCGACCGGTAATCAAGTGGTTGTGACGGCTAACATGCGTCACCGTTTCCAAGCTCGCTCCGACGAATCACTTTATCAAGGCACCTCGCTCGTTCAGTAGTTGACGAAGAACGCTTCGATGGCAGCGACTTTCGTCTGCACAGTAGCAGCCGACGGAAAAGTGCGTCGTCTTTGACAACACCGCCAGCAAGTCCAGCACCTTGCTGGCGTCGCTATGGTTCATCTCAGTGCGGAATTTCCGCGCAAAAGCCGCCCAATCGGCGGCGCTCGTCGCCGCCTTTGCCTGAGCCACCAGCTCCGCGCTGGGTGACAGGTTGGGCAGCCAGACATCGTAGTAGTCGCGCGTACCGAACTCAGTCTTGGGTACGCCACGCGGCGGTCGCCGAACGGTACCGATGCGCACGCCCTCGTCAGGCGCGCGAGGGGAACCTAGTCGGACGATGCTGATGCTCATGGCTTCTTCCGGGAGATTTAGACAGGGATGACGGTATGATTATCGACTCGAACTGTGCTTTAGGATGCTTGATGGACGAGGCCACTTTGAACGCTTATGAGCGGGACGCTGCCGGGTTTGCGAAGGAATGGAACGAGCAACCCAGCCCGTTTGATTCCGCTTTCGACAAGCAAAGCGTAGTCGACGCACTCAGTCCCCACGCCGTCTTTCTGTTCGATCGCGAAGACATCAGCGCATCGTCGGGCAAAAGAGTACATCGGCTAGTCGTTCGAAAAATGAGCACGGACGACTGGCCCTCATATATTTTTCGATCGGTGTAACCCAGCAGGGGAATTTCTCGAATTACATGGCGTTCACTATTAGAACGCTCGGGTTAGTGCCGTAGATCAACCGCGGTCTGCTCGCCGCAGAAATGCCCGCGCGCCCCGTTCAGGAGATATCCATGCAATCCCGCCGCCGATTCTTTCTCGCTGGCACCACGCTTGCCGTCGCCGGCGTATTCGCGCTCTTCCAACGTCGCGTGCGCGGCGCGACCGGCCCCGCCGCGGGCGCTGCACCCGAAACATTCGAGGTCGTCCACACTGACGAGGAATGGCGGCGAATCCTGAGCCCGACGCAATACGCGATATTGCGCGAGGCGGACACGGAGCGCCCGTACAGCAGCCCGTTGAACAGTGAACACCGGAGCGGGCTGTTCGCGTGCGCCGGGTGCCAGCTCGATGTCTTCACATCCCGCACGAAGTTTGAAAGCCACACGGGCTGGCCCAGCTTCTGGGCGCCGCTCGACCACGCGATCGCGACTCATGAGGACCTTTCTTTCGGTACATCGCGCACCGAAGTGCACTGCCGTCGATGCGGCGGCCATCTCGGGCATGTCTTCGACGACGGCCCTAAACCGACGGGCCTGCGTTATTGCATGAACGGCGCCGCGATGACGTTCAAGCCCGGCGCCGCATGAGCAACACCAGCACCACTATCGCGGTGCGGATTTCGTGAATCGGGGGGCGGGCGCGTGCGCCAGTCCACCGCGTCAGCTTCGGCCGGTAGCTGCCTTCTGCCTCGCGCGCAGCACTGTGACCGATTCGCCGGCGAAGCCCCAGTTGTCGGTATCGACCTCTTCAATCACCACGAAGGTGGCCGCCGGGTCTTTATTCAGCACGCGCACGACGAGATCCGTCGCACCCCTGATGAGTTCCTCCTTCTGTTCTCGCGTAACGCCTTCACGCGTTATCTGAATGCTGATGTACGGCATGACAACACTCCTTGTGCAGTTTGTTAAAAGCGGCGGCGGCCTCCCAATACGACGTGCCGGCTGTCGTGCCGCCATCGAGGGGAAGCACAGGGCGAGCACCTGATTCGGGTTTGGGACGAAGGAAAATCACGCGTGGACGCAGTACTTTAATTAAAGATTCCATTCTTCGAAATGCAAACCGGGAAGCACCGGGAAGCACATCCACCAGTGCCGTTCCCATTCACCCTACCCGCACCCCGCTGTCGACGGACATACAAAGTTGTATGAATATCCAGCATGTCTATTTCCGTGTCGAGACCCAACTCAAGAGCCAAGTGCGAGGCATGCTAGTGTGCGCATACCTTCCACAAGATCGACCACGCCGCGCTCCGGCTGTTCTCGCTAACCGCAACAGACAAGGAAAACGTCATGTTTTTTACGCCGGCATCTCTTCGGTTTGTTCGATATGCAATCTCCTGCGCCGCGACAGCCGTAGCGGTCATCACCCTGCCTGGCTGCGGAACCGCGCAAGTCCCTGCCGCATCCCAGCGTGTGGAAGTCGACGCACGCGCGAACGGTATCGCCATTCGCCCGAGCGACAACACGATTTTCATCACGGACGATAAAACCAACGGCGTACTTTCATCGACTAACGGCAAGGATTTTGTGCCGTACGCAACGATTCCCCCGGTCACCGGGCAACCAAATGCGCTAAGTCAGTTGATCGTGACGGACGATGGCTCGTTGCTGGTCGCGCAGTTTGGATTTGGCAAGACGGGCGCTGTGCTCGACATCGATAAGGACAGGTCCGCCGTTGCGCTGCAAGGCCCCGATCCAGCGCGGCGAAGACTCGGCATGGTCGCTATCGGCCGGGGAAAACTACTTTCAAGCTGGTTTGTAAAGAATGCGAGCGGGCCGCCGTCCGGCGGTGTGAGCCTGATCATCTATGACGAATCAACGCATCAAGCGAGCGAACATAATCTGCTGACGGGACTGGGAAAACCAGTAGGCATCGAGGTGCAAGGAGATGACGTTTTTATCTCCGATCAGGCGAACAACATGATCCTTGAAGTGAGCCTTTCCGCACTTGTCGATCATCATCGGGCGGGCGGCGTGGTCCCGAAGGTCATTAAAATCGATCAGCCAGATCTGCTGGCAATCGATGCGAGCGGCGCTCTTTACACCAAGTGCAATTCGACGGCCGTTTGCAAGATCACGCCTGACGGCAAGGTTGTTCCGCTTGCGAACGATTTCCACGACGCCCGAGGTGTGGCCGTGGACTCGACACGCGGCATTCTGTTCGTGGTGGACCGAGGTGACTCCGCAAATGGCGTCAGCATTCTCAGGGCCTTATCGCTTAAGCAGTAAGGGCTTAAGCAGTAAAGCAGCTCGTTCAGTCAAATCGGAATAGAAGAGGCGAGACTCCTCGCGGCGCTCCATTGAGATCCGCGAGAGTCGGTCTGAAAGCAAGTTGTAAGGCACATCAGAGTTTGATTTCAGTGCCAAGCTTCAGGAGAAACTGCGCCAGCCATTGCGGATGGGCAGGCCATGCGGGAGCCGTGACGAAGTTGCCGTCGGTGACCGCACTATCCACTGCAATGTCTGCATAGTCGGCGCCGGCCAAGCGGACTTCCGGCGCGCAGGCGGGATACGCGGAGATCCGTTTTCCACGTATCACGTCCGCCGCTGCAAGCAATTGGGCACCGTGGCAAACCGCGGCAATCGGCTTGCCTGCCGTGGCAAACTGCTGGACGATTTCGACGACCCGGTTGTTCAACCGGAGGTATTCGGGCGCCCGTCCGCCAGCAATCATCAGCGCGTCGTAATTTCCGACATCGACTTCGTCGAAGCTTGCGTTCAGGGCGAATAGATGACCCGGCTTTTCAGTGTAAGTCTGGTCGCCCTCGAAGTCGTGAATCGCGGTCTTGATCTTGTCTCCGCTTTTCTTGCCCGGGCAAACGGCGTGCACCGTATGGCCAACCATTTGAAGTGCCTGGAAAGGCACCATGGTTTCATAATCCTCGGCAAAATCACCGGTCAAAAACAAGATTTTTTTCGCTGCCATCTTGAGCCTCCTGTCGAAGAAACACCGCTCGAAATCGGTCCGCAAGGACCGGGGTACCCTGATCAACTCCGCTTGAGCTCTTTGCCAAGCCCTGAAAATTCATTCAAATTCGCGCGCCTGTCAACTTGGATCACCGCACATTCGGTGACACGGTAGCGGCTGCCTGAGTAGCTAACTAAGCGCATGCCTGAGTGCCTAAGTTTATCGTGTGCGCGTTCGGAAGATTCCGTGTCATCAACTTTATTGTGAACGCCTATCCGTCAATCCCGCTCCCCGGCGACTGACTATACTTATGTCCGACCAGTCGACAGATACCCTTCTGCGGCACTTATTTGATACGCGGCGTCATGAACAACAAACGGCAATTCGACGACCTCCTGCTTGGCAGCATCGAACTATTTTGTCACGCGGCTGAACTGACGAGCTTCACCGACGCGGCGAACGCTGCCGGGGTCACGCCAGCGGCCGTGAGCCGCTCGGTGTCGCGCCTGGAGGAACGCTTGGGGGTGCAGCTATTCGTGCGCACGACGCGGCGCATTCGTCTGACCGACGCGGGCCGCTCCTACCATGAGCGATGTCGGGAAGCGCTCGCGCAACTCATCGATGCAGAACGCGAAGCGACCGGGCAACAATCGGCGCCCGCCGGCACGCTGCGCATCAGCATGCCGACGCCTTACGCGCACTATCGCGTGCTGCCTATCCTGCCCGCGTTTCGCGCGCTTAATCCGCAAGTGCACGTGGAGGTGCATATCAGCAACCGCAATATCGATTTTGCGGAAGAAGGCTTCGATCTTGCGATACGCGGGCGCGCGCCGGACGAATCGAACCTGATCGCGCGCAAGCTTGAGGACGCGGAGCTAGTGATTGTGGCAAGTCCGGCGTATTTGGCACGTGCTGGAACGCCGGTTTCCTGCGACGACCTCGACCGGCATGAGTGCATCCAGTTCGACTTGCCAAGCAGCGGCCGCAAGATCCCATGGTTGCTGAAGGTTGATGGCAGCGACGTGGAGCGATTCACCATGGGCGGCTATTCGAGCGCGGGCGATGTGCTGGGAGGCGTGACGCTCGCTCGCAGCGGGGCGGGACTATTC
>NZ_JBAUSA010000275.1:0-7902 GCF_049581465.1 Caballeronia sp.
GTGTTGCCCTTGCTCTTCGACATTTTCTGGCCTTCCGCGTCGCGCACGAGGCCATGCACGTAGACGGTGTCGAAAGGAATCTTGCCGGTGAAATGCGTGGTCATCATCACCATCCGGGCCACCCAGAAGAAAATGATGTCAAAGCCCGTAACCAGTACGGACGATGGCAAAAAGTGCTTCATCTCCGGCGTGTCGTTCGGCCAGCCGAGCGTCGAGAATGGCACGAGCGCTGACGAAAACCACGTGTCGAGCACATCGTCGTCGCGTTTCAAGCCGCCCGTATAACCCTTTTCGGTTGCTTCAGCGCGCGCTTCGACTTCGGTCTTCGCGACGAAAATCTCGCCGTTGTCGCCGTACCAGGCGGGAATCTGGTGGCCCCACCAGAGTTGACGCGAGATGCACCAGTCCTGGATGTTTTCGAGCCATTGGTAATACGTATTCGACCAGTTTTCCGGGACGAACTTGATTTCGCCGTTGCGCACCACGTCCAGCGCCGTTTGCGCGATCGACTTGCCCGGATTGAACGTGCCTTCCGGCGCGGGCTTGCTCATTGCGACGAACCATTGGTCCGTGAGCATCGGCTCGAGTGCGACGCCGGTCCGGTCGCCGCGCGGCGTCATCAGCTTGTGCGGCTTGACCGAGTCTAGCAATCCGAGCGCCTCCAGGTCGGCGACCACTTGCTTGCGCGCATCGAAACGATCCATTCCCCGATACTTCTCCGGCGCATTGCCGTTGATTTTTGCGTCGAGCGTAAGGATTTCGATCATCGGCAGCTTGTGGCGCAGGCCGATCTGATAGTCGTTGAAATCGTGCGCGGGCGTGACCTTGACCACGCCGGTGCCGAACTCGCGATCCACGTATTCGTCCGCGATGATCGGAACCTCCCGATTCGACAGCGGCAGCATGATCGTCTTGCCGATCAGGTGCGCATACCGTTCGTCTTCCGGATGCACCATCACGGCCGTGTCGCCGAGCATGGTTTCCGGGCGCGTGGTCGCAACCGTCAGGTGTCCGCTGCCGTCGGGCAGCGGATAGTTGATGTGCCACAGCTTGCCGTCTTCCTCTTCGCTCGCGACTTCGAGGTCCGAAACGGCCGTGCCCAATACCGGGTCCCAGTTCACCAGCCGCTTGCCGCGATAAATCAGGCCCTGCTTGTACAGCGTGACGAATACGTCGACCACGGCGGGCGACATCTTGTCGTCCATCGTGAAATATTCACGCGACCAGTCGATCGACGCGCCGAGCCGGCGCACCTGATTCGTAATGGTAGAACCGGATTGCTCCTTCCATTCCCAGACGCGCTTCAGGAACTCTTCGCGCCCGAGATCATGGCGCGACACTCCTTGTGCGTCGAGTTGACGCTCCACCACGATCTGCGTGGCGATGCCCGCGTGGTCCGTGCCCGGCAGCCACATCGTGTTTTCGCCGAGCATGCGGTGATAGCGAGTCAGGCTGTCCATGATGGTCTGGTTGAACGCGTGACCCATATGGAGCGTGCCGGTGACGTTCGGCGGCGGCAGTTGGATGGAGAAATCCTTCTTGCCTTCGATCAAGGTCGGGGTCGCGTAACCGCGTTTTTCCCATTCCGGGCCCCAATGGGACTCGATGTTCTGGGGCTCGAAGCTCTTCGCAAGCGTGTTGTCGCTCATGGGATGGGATCTGCCAAAAATACGTGAAAAAATTGCGGGATATCGGCGAATTATAAGGTCTTCGCCATTCAGGCCGTCGATTTGCGGCGTGAATACCCCGACGTTTCAAAAACGGCCGGGTTGGAGCGGTCTTATAATGTTCGACCCACCGGAAGACTCGCCCCATGCCCGATCTGCTCGCCAATCTGAATCCCGAACAACTTGCCGCCGTCACGCTGCCCAACGAGTCGGCACTTATCCTGGCCGGCGCGGGCAGCGGCAAGACGCGCGTGCTGATCACGCGCATCGCGTGGCTGATCCAGCAGGGTTACGCGTCGCCGCAGACCGTTCTTGCCGTCACGTTCACGAACAAGGCCGCGAAGGAGATGATGTCGCGCTTGACCGCGATGATGCCCATCGATACGCGCGGCATGTGGATCGGCACGTTTCACGGCTTGTGCAACCGGATGCTGCGCGCGCATTTTCGTGACGCAGGCTTGCCGCAGAGTTTCCAGATCCTCGATATCGCCGATCAGTTGTCGGCCATCAAGCGCCTGATGAAGGGCTTGAATATCGACGATGAAAAGTATCCGGCGAAGAATCTCCAGTACTTCATCAACAACGCGAAAGAGCAGGGGTTGCGGCCGAAAGACGTCGATGCCACGGATTCCTTCAACCTGAAGTTCGTCGAGCTGTACGCGGCGTACGAGCAGCAGTGCCAGCGCGAAGGCGTCGTGGATTTCGCCGAGCTGTTGCTGCGTTGCTATGAGTTGCTGGCGCACAATCCGCCGCTGCGCGCGCATTACCAGGCCCGCTTCAAGAACATTCTCGTCGATGAGTTCCAGGACACGAACAAGCTGCAATACGCGTGGCTGAAGATCCTGGCCGGCGAGCACAACGCGATCTTTGCAGTGGGCGACGACGACCAGTCCATCTACGCGTTTCGTGGCGCGAACGTCGGCAACATGACCGACTTCGAGCGCGAGTACAACGTGCGCAACCTGATCAAGCTGGAGCAGAACTACCGCTCGCATGGCCATATTCTCGACACGGCGAACTTCCTGATCGCGAAGAATTCCCGGCGGCTCGGCAAGAATCTGCGTACCGACGCCGGCCACGGCGAGCCGGTGCGCGTCTATGAAGCCGCCACCGACACGCAGGAAGCGGGCTGGATCGTCGAGGAAATCAAGGCGCTGATTCATGCCGGCGCGGCGCGCGGCGAGATCGCCATCCTGTATAGAAGCAACGCGCAGTCGCGGACCATCGAGCACACGCTGGTGAATGCGGGCATTGCGTATCGTGTGTATGGCGGCTTGCGGTTTTTCGAGCGCCAGGAAGTGAAGCACGCGCTCGCGTATCTGCGCCTGATCGATAACCCGAATGACGACACCGCGTTCGCCCGCGTCGTGAATTTTCCGACGCGCGGGATCGGTGCGCGATCGATCGAACAACTCGCCGACGCCGCGCGTCTCTACGACTGTTCGATGGCTAGCGCCGTGGCTTACGTGGCAGGCAAGGCAGGGTCGAGCCTCGCTGCGTTCGCGACGCTGATCGGCAAGATGCGCGCTGAAACGCAGCAGATGAGCTTGCCGGAAACGGTCGAACACGTGATCCGCGCGAGTGGATTGGCCACGCATTACGAAAACGAGCGCGAAGGGCAGGATCGGCTGGAAAACTTGCAGGAAGTGGTGAACGCGGCGGCCGCGTTTGTGAGCGAGGAGGGTTACGGTCTCGACACCCCCGCGCGTTCCATTCCGTTGCGTCCGGGCGCGACGGCCGCGCTCGAGATCGGCTTGGCGACCGATGACCCTTCCGTCGATGTGCTCGACCCCGAAAGTCCCAGCGATCCCGCGCAGAATCCCGACACCATGACGCCGTTGGCGGGGTTTTTATCGCATGCATCGCTGGAGGCCGGCGACAACCAGGCGCAAGCCGGCCAGGACGCCGTCCAGTTGATGACGGTTCACGCGGCGAAGGGCCTGGAATTCATGGCGGTGTTCATCACCGGCCTGGAAGAGGGACTGTTTCCGCACGAAAACAGCGCACAGGAAAGCGATGGTCTAGAGGAAGAGCGGCGGCTCGCGTATGTTGCGATCACGCGGGCGAAGGAGCGGCTGTATTTGTCGTTTGCGCAGAGCCGGATGCTGCATGGCCAGACGCGCTACAACATCCGTTCCCGTTTCTTCGATGAACTCCCGGAAGACTCTTTGAAGTGGCTCACGCCGAAAATGGAGGCGGGTGCGCGCTGGGGCGGCCGTTCGGATAACGCCGGCTGGGGCGGCGACTGGTTCAAGCGGCCGGATAAGGAACGCGGGGAACGCGGGGAGCGCGCCGCGTATGCCGATCCCGACGCCGGAAAGCCGTTGCCCGCGTTCGCCAACAACCAGCGCGCCGCCGATACCGGCTTCAAGGTCGGGCAACCTGTATTCCACACAAAGTTCGGCGAAGGCACGGTGATCGCGCTGGAAGGTTCGGGCGGCGATGCCCGTGCGCAAGTTCGCTTCAGGCGGCACGGCGAGAAATGGCTCGCTTTGGCCGTTGCCAAGTTGCAGGCGGTGGAATGAGTTTGCTCGGGATCATGGCCGCGTTGCCGCAGGAACTGGGAAGCCTCATCGAATCGATGAAGGCTTGCGGTGAGGTGCGTGTCCAGGTCATCGGTCGCCGCGAATATCACATCGGCGTGGCCTTCGGCGTGCCTTGCGTGGCGACGCTTGCCCGGATCGGCAAGGTAGCGGCCGCGACCACGGCGACTGCGCTGATTCACGTTTTTGGCGTTGATGAAATCGTGTTTACGGGCGTGGCCGGTGGCGTGCATCCCGATGTGCGCGTCGGCGATATCGTGATCGGCGAATCGCTGATGCAGCACGATCTCGACGCGTCGCCGCTGTTTCCGAGGTTTGAAGTGCCGCTGCTGGGAATGGCCACGTTTAGTGCCGATTCGGCGTTGAGTTCCGCACTGGCCAGCGCCTGTTCTAGTTTTCTCGCTGATGAACATAGCGCGCTTGAAGCGAGGTTCGGCGTGCATCCGCCGAAGGTTTATCGCGGGATGATTGTGAGCGGGGACCGGTTTGTATCGAGTCACGCCGAGGTCAACGCACTGCGTTCGGCATTGCCGGATGCACTCGCCGTAGAGATGGAAGGCGGGGCGCTCGCGCAGGTTTGTTTTGAACACGACGTGCCGTTTGCGGTCGTTCGTACCGTTTCAGATACCGCCGATGCCGACGCGCCCGAGTCTTTTATCGAGTTTCTGCATGCCCTTGGAGGGACCTACTCGTCGGGGATTTTGCAACGATTCCTGGTTGCGCGGCGGGCTCTAGCGCCGTAGGTTTTCGTCTTTGCGCCCAGCCCGCGCAACCGCTCGAATCAGGGCGCGCCCTCTCTAGTCGTGCTGGAACGCCTGAACTATGCTGAAGCAAATTTTCCGCGTGCGCTCGTCGTCCGCGTTTCTGCTCTCAGACAGAGGTTCGAATGCCGGGCTATCACGAAACGTATCGTCGTTCGATCGACGAACCGGAAGCGTTCTGGGGCGAGCAGGCGCGCCGCATCCATTGGGAAACCCCGTTCGAGCATGTGCTCGATCGTAGCAATCCGCCGTTTGCGCGGTGGTTTACCGGCGGCACGACCAACCTCTGCTACAACGCTGTCGATCGCCATCTTGCCGATCGCGCGCATCAAGACGCGATCGTGTACGTATCGACTGAAACCGGTATCGAGCGACGCTACACCTACGCCGAACTGCACGCCGAAATAAACCGGATGGCCGCCGTCATGCGCTCGCTCGGCGTCAAGCAGGGCGAATGCGTACTGCTCTACCTGCCGATGATCCCCGAAGCGCTCTTCGCCATGCTCGCGTGCGCGCGGCTCGGCGCAATCCATTCGGTCGTGTTCGGTGGTTTCGCCGCGCCAAACCTGGCGGCGCGTATCGATGACTGCACACCCGTTCTCATCGTCACTGCCGATGCAGGCGCCCGCTCGGGAAAGGTGATCGATTACACGCCGCTCATCGACGAAGCCCTTGCACGCGCTACGCACAAAGTGCCGCAAGTGTTATTGATCGACCGGAATCTGGCGCCAGAACGCCTGCAGGCGTCGTATCTCGTGTCATACGAACCCCTGCGCGAACGGTTCTTCAACGCCCACATTCCCTGCGTCTGGCTCGAATCGAACGAACCTTCGTACGTGCTCTACACCTCGGGGACGACCGGCAAGCCGAAGGGCGTGCAACGCGATGTGGGTGGATACGCGGTGGCGCTGGCGGCATCGATGGAACACATTTTTGAGGGTAAGCCCGGCGATGTCATGTGGACCGCGTCCGATGTCGGCTGGGTGGTCGGCCATAGCTACATTGTCTATGCACCGCTGATCGCCGGATTGACGACGGTGATGTACGAAGGCACGCCGATCCGGCCCGATGGCGGCATCTGGTGGCGCATCATCGAACAGCACAAGATCAACCTCATGTTCACGGCGCCGACCGCGTTGCGCGTGCTCAAGCAGCAGGATCCGAAGCTGATGCAGCAGGCGGATTTATCAAGCTTGCGGGCCTTGTTCCTTGCCGGCGAACCGCTCGATGAGCCCACCTCCGAATGGATTCAAACTGCCCTGAAAAAGCCCGTCATCGATAACTATTGGCAGACCGAAACCGGCTGGCCGATGATCGCGATTCCGCGGGGTATCGAAGCGTTGCCACCGAAGCTCGGGTCTCCCGGTGTGCCTTCCGTGGGCTTTGCGCTAACGCTACGCAATGAACTGACCGGCGAGATTTGTCCGCCCGGCGAGAAGGGTGTGGTCACGCTCGGTTATCCGTTGCCGCCAGGGTGCATGCAGACTGTTTGGCGCGATGATTCACGCTTCGTCAAGACCTATTGGACGAGCGTACCCGGGCACCAGTTGTATTCGACTTTCGATTGGGGCGTGAGGGACGAGAACGGCTATGTATCGATCCTCGGTCGTACCGACGACGTGATCAACGTGGCGGGGCACCGGTTGGGCACGCGCGAGATCGAGGAGGCCGTGAGCAGTCATCCGGCTGTGGCCGAGGTCGCGGTGGTCGGTATTGCCGACGCCATCAAGGGGCAAGTGCCGATCGCGTTTGTCGTGCTAAGGGACTTGCGCTTGCTCGACGCGGACGGCGCACGCGAGAGGCTCGAAGCGGAGTTGGCTCGTAGCGTCGACAAGCAATTGGGCGCGATTGGCCGGCCTGCGAAGGTGTACTTTTTATCGATGCTGCCCAAGACGCGCTCGGGGAAGTTGCTGCGCCGGGCAATTGCTGCGTTGGCTGAAGGGAAGGAGGCCGGTGAATTGCCGACTATTGAGGATGTGGGCGCCTTGGCGCAGGTTCGCGACGCGTTGGGGCTCTGATTCTGCGGCATCGCGCGCTTATGGGTGTACGCCGCCGCCTTCACACTCCCGCTCCCATGCTGGGGTTTTCTGGCGTCGTGGCTCGCCGCTATGCTATGAATGCACCAGGTCTTGCAACGCTCGCTGGATTTTTGGCGAGAGCAGTTCGCTCGATTTGGCCAGGTTAATTTGCATGGTCGTCTCCGCAATTTCCCGCACCGTCTGTTCCAGTCGATACGTCCCCTTCGCGCTCAACCATTTCAGTATTTCCGCCAGATGCCATACGGCGGCGCTACCTTCGTGGACGGGCGATGGAAACGTTGTCGGGTTCGATAGCATCAACTTGCGCATGTTTTGCCGCGTCACACCGATCGCATCGGCTACGTCGGTCAGTCCAACAAAGTCCGGAGCCGCTTCAATCAGGGTGGCCGTCGGGATTGCCGCCCTTACATCCCTCAAGGCGCTCATCAACGCCGCCTCGGCATTCGACGATTCGCGCGTGAACTCCAGTGCAAGTCGCCCTGGTTGGCCAACGCCAATCAACGCGTCGTCGCATCCGGCAGCGCCCAGGCGTTCCACCAGCTCAGTCAGGTCGCAATCTGCATCCGATAGTTTGTACTTCAATGTGAACGTGTATTCCGTCATGGCGATTGGCTCAATGTTTTAGATGCCCCGGCGTCCTGCTTTGCCTGGAACGCACAGTTGTCGACGACCCGCCTGATAGCGCGAGAATGGTTCATTGCATTTTTCGGCGTGCTCCAGATGCTTGTGATACAGAACTCTCCGCATCTACATGCGTTGCTGTTGTAGGGGCAATAGATTCGTCCCCATGCATGACTGCCGCCTTGCTCGGCGCGCCAGCCTTGCGTTTCTGCGTGCCGTATCGCTTCTTCAATCTCTTTCTTTGGATGCTGTGATCGAGTCATCTATGGCC
>NZ_JBAUSA010000276.1:0-3355 GCF_049581465.1 Caballeronia sp.
GCCTTCGGCCATGATGTGCGCGTGACCCGTGATGGTCGGGATCAACGCGTCGCCCAAGCGCTCATAGCGTGCATCGAACACACTGCCGATGATGCTTTCCTGCCTCCACGTGGCGCCTACGGCCAGCTTGTTGTCTGCTGCGAGGCACGCGACTTTCGCGCTGGTTCCGGTGCCGCAGGGTGAGCGGTCGTAGGCGTTGCCGGGACACAGCACGAAGTTGCGACTATCGATTCCCGCGTGAGGCGACGGCGCAAACAATTCGATGTGGTCGACAAACGCGCCGTCAGCACCCGTGATGTTTTGCGCGTGAAGCGCGTCGCGAATGGAACCGGTGAACGCGGTGAGCGTCGCCAGATTAGCGGGCACGAGATCATGACCATGATCGGCCGCGAGAAAAAACCAGTTGCCGCCCCACGCGACATCGCCCGTCAGCACGCCATGTCGGGGAACGTCGACGCTCACCGCATGACGGTGCCTGTAAGCCGGCACGTTGCGCACGCTCACGCTGCCGTTCGCGTGTAGCGTCGCCTCAACGATACCCACCGGCGTCTGGATCTTGTGCGCACCGGGCACGATCTTGCCGAGATACGCGAGCGACACGACCAGCCCGATCGTGCCGTGGCCGCACATGCCGAGATAGCCGACGTTGTTGAAAAAGATCACGGCTGCCGCGCATTCGGGATCGTCCGGCTCGCATAGCAACGCGCCCACGATCACGTCAGAGCCGCGCGGTTCCGTCACCACGCCCGCACGCCAGTCGTCGTGACGGGTGCGCAGGATATCGAAGCGTTCGGCCAGCGTACCGTGGCCTAGGTCCGGGCCGCCCGACACGACAAGACGGGTGGGCTCGCCGCCTGTGTGCGAATCGATGAAGTTCAAGGTTTTCATGCGTCAATCGTAGAAATTCGACGCCCGCGCGTCTTGGCGCCGCTATGCGCATTTGATGACGATTTCGGCATACACGGAGGTCCGGCACCGCCCTGCTCTTGCTGGTCAAGCCGACCCGGATCGTCGCATGGACTTGTGCCGAAATCGGCACCGCATTTGCGCGTAATGCGCAAGACTTGCGGCTTTCCTATGCCTACACTGACTCGGTCCCTCACTTAAGGAGCATCGCCGTGGCGCATATCTGGGAAGGCGTTTTACCCGCCGTCACCACCAAATTCAACGCGGATTTCAGCATAGATCGTGCGTGGACGCAGAAGAACATAGAAGCGCAGATTGCAGCCGGCGTAGACGGCATCATCGTCTGCGGATCGCTTGGCGAGGCGTCCACGCTTTCGCTCGATGAAAAACTCCAGGTACTCGATATCGCCGTCGACGCGTCGCGGGGACGCGTGCCCGTCCTGCTCACCATCGCTGAAAACAGCACACTCGACGGCTGCCGCCAGGCCGCAAACGGCGTGAAGCACGGCGCTGCGGGCTATATGGTGCTGCCGGGCTTGCGCTATGTATCGGACCGGCGCGAAACGCTCAATCACTACCGCATGGTCGCGGCCGCTAGCCCATTGCCGATCATGGTCTACAACAATCCGCTGGCGTATGGCGTGGACGTCACGCCGGACATGTTCGCCGAACTGGCCGACGAACCCAAGTTCGTTGCGATCAAGGAATCTGCGGGCGACGTGCGCCGCTTCACCGAACTGATCAACGCAACTGGCGACCGGTACGCGGTTTTCTGCGGCGTCGACAACCTCGCGATGGAAGCCATCCTGATGGGCGCGCAAGGGTGGGTCGCGGGGCTCGTATGTGCGTTCCCGGAAGAAACGGTCGCGATCTTCAAATTGCTGAAAGCGGGCCGCACAGAAGAAGCACGCGCGATTTACCGTTGGTTCGCACCGCTGCTCGCGCTCGATGTCTCGACCAAGCTCGTGCAAAACATCAAGCTCGCCGAAGCGATAGTCGGCTTGGGCACGGAGCCCGTCCGGCCACCGCGTTTGCCGCTCGCCGGCGACGAACGTCGTGAGGTGGAGGCGCTGATCAGGCGTTCCATCGAAACCCGGCCGGCGCTGCCGACGTTCTGAAGCGGGTTCTGTTCGTCAATTGAAAAAGCCGTCCTGCGACGGCTTTTTCGTTTTCAACCCCCGCACTTTCAGGCGGTGATTTCGTCCTCCTGGGGCAGTAGCATCCCGTTTTCGCCATAAAGATGCAGCAATCGATACCCGCTTTTGTACACAGGCTGTAGACGAAACTGGTTGATTGGATCGATGGAAAGCGCAAGCCGAAGCCGCGACACATGGCTGTCGATGGTCCGCGTCGCTTCCCGGAATTCGCGCCCCCAGACCATCGCGAAGATGTGGTCGCGTGACAGCACGCGGCCCACATTGGAGAAAAACAGCAAGGCCAGTTTGAACTGCGTGCCGCTGAGTTGCACGGGCTTGCCGTGTACCGTGACGCTTTGCTGCCGCGCATCGAAACGATACGGGCCCAACTCAGTGATCGCGGCGGTGTTGACCGGATACGCACGACGCAACAGCGCTTCCACGCGTGCGCCGAGTTCGCCTGCGCGGACCGGGTGCGTGACGAAATCGTCCGCGCCGGCATTGAGCGCGCGCACGATGTTGCTTTCGCCGCCATCCGCCGAAACGAACATGACCGGCACGCGGTCGCCGATACCGGAGCGCATGGATTTGAGCAGGTCGAGCCCGGACAAGCCGCTCGCATGCCAATCGAGGATCAGCATGTCCACGGTGGAGCGTGACAGCGACTTCGACATGGCGAGGCCGTCACTGAAGCGGACACAGGTATGGTTAAGACGTTCGACGATTTCGCCGACGACAAAACGTTGCTGGGGATCGGTTTGAAGAATTGCGACGCGCATGATGACGATGCCAAAAAATCTGCGGACGGTGACTTCGAAAGTCCGATGAAGGCACCGCGAAAAGGTCTTATTGAAGATCATTCAATGGACCGCTTAGACGCGCGATTCTCCCGAGGTGTAGCGCCTCGCTCCATCGGATAAGTCTTAATCTGCTGAGCGAACGGTCACAAATGCATTTGATCTGTCGCGCGGGCGTTTAGCTTGTATGTGTTTGTGTCCGTAAAACGTCACCCCGCGTCACCCCGTGCATGCACATTTCACGGCAGGCCGAAACAACGAACGCGGCGTTTCTGTAGGCTTGTCGTCATGAACTCGACCCTTTCTACTACTCCCGTCCGGCTGGACGCCCGCACCGCGTTGATCGTCACGACCGCCAGCATGGGCTTCGTCGTCTCGCAACTCGACGTCACCATAGTGAACGTCGCGCTGGCGAGCATTGGACGCGACATGCACGCAAGCGTCGCGGGGCTGCAATGGACCGTGGACTCGTACGCCCTCGCGTTCGCCGCACTGATGCTCTCGGCGGGCGTGCTC
>NZ_JBAUSA010000277.1:0-2193 GCF_049581465.1 Caballeronia sp.
CGCCATAGATCTGCGGCTTGCTTGACGCCAGTTGGCCAAAGTATTTGTCCTCGGCGCGATTTTCCAGGCGCTTGTCGAGATTATTGCGTTCGACATAGCCGGCAATATCCTCGTCCCAACTCGCAACTAGCGCGCGCGGGAAGACATTGCGAATCACGCATGCGCCGCGCGCCTTGACGACCGCGATCTGGTCCGCGGTAACACGTTGCCCGGTGATGTCGGAAAACTGAATCTCGGGAATGACGTCTTCTCCGCGATCCCGCTGCCCGGCGATTCGCTTCGCCTCTTTGCTGATCGCTTCTTCGACTTCGGCGAAGACCTCCCGGTAGTTCGGCAACGCCGCGCGTAACTCCTTTTTCGCTTGGCGAATTGCGGTCGGCAGATCGTCAATGATTAACGCCATGATTGTCTCCGTATGAATTTGATATAGCCGAGGATATGACGTGCACGCGTGCCTTAGTGATACTATTCAGGCAATTTATTTGCGTTTTCGGCCATGAAGCCAACCTACGAGCATGTCGAATTCGGTGAGAGCTGTTCGGTCCGGGTATACCATCGGCGGCTCTCGCGTATTCCGTTCGAGTGGCATCATCATCCGGAGTACGAGCTAACGCTGACCATGAACAGTCATGGCAAGCGCTACATCGGCGACTCCGTCAACGAATATGACGCCGAGGATCTCGTCCTCGTGCCGCCGGACCTCCCGCACACCTGGGCGTCGAATCGTTCGATCGATCCATCCTCTGCACAAGTCGCCATCGTTATCTGGTTCGATGGCGATTGGGCGCGGCGTATGGCGGATTGTTGCCCCGAGTATGAGCCGCTGCGCAAGCTGTTACGCAGGGCCGCGAGTGGGCTAGCCTTCGAACCGCCTGCTGGCAAATCGATGCGCGGACGCCGGGAGCAATTGCTATCTAGCGGCGCGCGCGAGCGCCTTAGCGCGGCCCTCGACATTTTGTGCACGCTCGCCGACGCGCCGGGCCAACCGCTCGCCTCATCGAGTGCTTTCAACCGGACAAGCGCCGGCCCATCTGGCCACGAGCCCGAACGGATTAACCGGGTCCTTTCGATGATTGACGCGCGCTTTGCCGAGCCGTTGCGACTGTCAGAGCTCTGCGCGGCCGCCAGCCTGTCGGAGCGCACGCTCACGCGTTACTTTGTTCAGCATATCGGTGAGAGCGCCGGTCGATATATCACTCGGGTTCGTATTGGGCACGCATGCCGAATGCTGGCTGACACCTCCCTGCCCGTTGCCGTCATCGCTGCTCGTTCGGGCTTCGCGAACGTCGCCAACTTCAATCGCCAGTTCAGGGGTGCGAAGCAAACGACACCGGCCGAATATCGACGGCTATTCGCGGTTGCGGGCTCTCCGGACAAGGACGCAGCGGCTCGCTTGACCGAACGGTCTCCTTCCCTTCAAAGGAAGCGGAAATTAGCCGGTGAGCGAGACAGCGAAGAGACCGCCAATTAGTACCGGACCCGCCCGTTCGTTATCATCCCGCCAAACCGTTACGGATCGCGAACGCCGCAGCCTCCGTGCGATTGGCGGATTCGGTCTTGGCGAGGATCGCCCGAATGTGATTCGCGACCGTGTTCGGGCTCAGGAACAGCCGCGTGGCGATTTCGCGATTTCCAAGCCCACTTGCCACCAGTCGAAGCACCTGGGCTTCGCGCGCACTCAACCCGGCCGGACAAACCGGAGATGACGCATGCCCGATCGAGCGTCGTACCTCGTCGATTCGCTCGGTCAGCGTGCGCATGCCCATGCGCACCGCCGCAGCCCGTGCGTCCTCTAGCAGCACGCTCGCGCCGTCGCGATCACCATCGGCGTTGCGGGCCAGCCGCATCAAGGCATAGCGCAAGCGTGCATGCGCGAGCGCAGGGAACGCTCCCTGCCGGAAGTTCATCGTCAACGCAGACTCGAAGTGGCGCTGAGCGTCTTGCCATTTGCGCTGTGTCGTGGCGAGCAAGCCGAGCAGGGAGGCCGCGGCGCCGAAGCATCCAACCGTCGTCCCGATCAGGAGATTGCGGCCGTCGTACGGCAGCAGCATCGCATACAGGACATCCGCCCGTTTCTTGTCATCGAGCCGGGCGCACACCTGGGCCAGATACGCCAGACTCGCCCCGCGTAAGCCGTCATGGCGGACCACCGCAAAGTCATCCGCAGCGAGCGCCTCGAACTCGCTGCGCGCC
>NZ_JBAUSA010000278.1:0-10827 GCF_049581465.1 Caballeronia sp.
GTCCTGGCCCAACGCTGGGGAGCCCGCGATACCTCCGCCGAGCACCCGGACCTGCCCGATGCAGTAGGCCTTCCGTTACGCCATTGACCGGCCCTGCCTCGACCGGATGCCAGCAACGCCCTGAACGCAGCCGGCACTGAAGCCTCCTCGAAAAAACGCAACCCAAAGCCGCTCCGTGCGGCTTTGTTGCTATTTGAGGCGCATTCGCACGAGCTGTCGATTCGGCCGAATGGCCTATGACTTGAGTCATCACGCTTAAAAATGAGGCGCGGCAATCTGACGCACTCCTTGCGTTTAACATTTTTACTAAACATTCATTCAGAGTGAAAGCTTTACTAGCTAACCGTTTGACGTGTTTTTTGGTAGGACGATCGCTAAGACTAAAACCCTTTTACTATACAATCTCCGCAACGTCTGAGAGAGCGGGCCGTTCCAGATGACGGACCGGCAAGGCGATAAAATCAAAATCAAACAATGCGGAGACAAAACATCCCAATGGCTACGACCATTCGCGACGTCGCACGAGTTGCCAGCGTGTCGATCGGCACGGTATCTCGTGCATTGAAGAATCAACCCGGCTTATCGGAGACCACACGCGAACGCGTCGTGGAAGTCGCCCGGCAACTCGGCTACGACTCCGCTCAACTGCGAACGCGCATCAGGCGCGTCACTTTCCTGTTGCATCGCCAGCACAATAATTTCGCGGTCAGCCCGTTCTTCTCGCACGTGCTCAATGGTTTCGAGGAAGCGTGCCGCGAGCGGCGGCTCGTCCCGTCGGTGCTGACGGCCGGTCCCACGCACGATCTTGCGCAACAAATGCGGCTGCATTCGCCCGATGCGGTCGCGGTTGCCGGCTTTATCGAACCGGAATTACTCGCGCTTTTGCACAGCATGAACCGTCCGGTCATCCTGATCGACTTGCGCGCCCCCGGATTCCGCTCGGTCAACGTCGACAATGCGCGCGGCGCCGCGCTCGCCATGCAGCATTTGTTTGCGGCGGGACGCAAACGCGTGGCGTTTATCGGCGGGTCGCAGGCGCATCACAGTATCGCGCAGCGCGCGCTGGGGTATCGGCGAGCGTATTTTGAAGCGGGATTGCTGTTCGATCCCACACTGGAACTCACCACGCAGCCGGGTAAAGAAGCCGATCAGGCCGCCGCCGACGCGATGACGCGCCTGATTGCGCTCGCGCGCGACCAATCGACTGCCCTGCCCGACGCCGTTTTCGCCTATAACGATGCTGCGGCCCTCGCGGCCATGCGCGTGTGCATTGCGCATGGATTGCGAGTACCGGAGGACATCGCGTTCGTGGGTTTCGACGATATCCCCGCCGCAGCCCAGAGCACGCCACCGCTCACCTCGGTGACCGTCGACAAGGAAGCGCTCGGGCGCCGCGGCGTCGAGTTGTTGCTCGACACAGATCAGAGTCACGATTGCCCTGACATACTCGTACCCGTGCACCTGATCCCGCGCGCCAGCTCCGCCATCAAGCAAACCGTCACAATGACAACGACATGACACAAACCGCCAGCCAAGTGGTTGTATCGGCAGAACCCAATTTCCGCCGAAAGGAGTTTTTGCTCGATCACGTTCGCGACACCCTTGCGTTCTACGCGCGAACGGCTCGTGATCCATCGGGGGGTTTCTTCCATTATTTCAAGGACGACGGCACGGTCTACGACCACACCACGCGTCACCTTGTCAGCAGCGCGCGTTTTGTTTTCAATTACGCGATGGCCTTTCGCCACTTCGGTGGCCAGCAGCATCAGGACGACGCCCGCCACGCGTTTGCGTTCCTGCGTAACGCACATTGGGACGCGGCGCGTGAAGGCTACGACTGGGAAGTCGAATGGCGCGACGGCGCGAAGCGCACGCTCGACGGTACGCGGCACTGCTACGGCCACGCGTTCGTCCTGCTCGCGTGCGCGCATGCGGCAATGGCGGGTATAGAAGAAGCCCTGCCGATGATCGACGAAACGTTCCAGATCATGGACCGCCACTTTTGGGACGCGGACGCCGGTCTTTACGCCGATGAAGCTACGCCCGACTGGCAGCTTTCGTCGTATCGCGGGCAGAACGCGAACATGCACGCGACCGAGGCGCTGCTCGCCGCGTTCGAGGCGACCGGCCACGTGTTGTACCTGGACCGCGCGGAGAAAATTGCCGGGAACATCACGCTGCGGCAGGCAAGGTTATCGAACGGACTGGTGTGGGAGCACTTCAATCCGGACTGGTCGATCGACTGGCACTACAACGAATCCGATAGTTCGAACATCTTCCGTCCGTGGGGTTTCCAGCCCGGCCACCAGACCGAATGGGCGAAGCTGCTGCTGATCCTGGAACGGCACCGCGCGCTGCCGTGGCTCGCACCGCGCGCGATCGAACTCTTCGACGCCGGTTTCAATCGCGCGTGGGACGACCAGCATGGCGGCCTGTACTACGGCTTCGGCCCTGACGACTCCATCTGCGACCACGATAAATATTTCTGGGTGCAAGCCGAAACCTTCGCGACCGCCGCATTGCTCGGCAAACGCACGGGCCTCGAACGTTTCTGGGATTGCTACGACGAACTCTGGCGCTATAGCTGGAAACATTTCGTCGATCACGAATACGGCGCCTGGTTCCGCATCCTGACTTGCGACAACCGCAAGTACAGCGATGAAAAAAGTCCCGCCGGCAAGACCGATTACCACACGATGGGCGCGTGCTACGAGGTGCTGAATGCCTTGGCG
The DNA here is from genome assembly GCF_049581465.1 of Caballeronia sp. Lineage (GTDB taxonomy): Bacteria > Pseudomonadota > Gammaproteobacteria > Burkholderiales > Burkholderiaceae > Caballeronia. The sequence continues at coordinate 2,733 of NZ_JBAUSA010000278.1, forward strand.
GACACGCATGAACAACAAGCCAAACGGTGACCGCGATGAACGCCGCCTCTACCCCGCAAAACCCGAGTTTTCCGCAATTCGTCTCCGCTGGGGACATCCTGACCGACATGATCCGCACGGGCCCGCACGACTGGCTGTCGCGGCCGGGCGGCGCAGGCTGGAACGTCGCGCGCGCGGTCTCGCGTCTCGGTGTGCCGACGGCCTCTGCCGGATCGCTGGGAACGGACAATTTCTCCGATGAACTCTGGAACGCGAGCGTAGCCGCAGGTCTCGACATGCGTTTCCTGCAGCGCGTGGAGCGCCCGCCGTTACTGGCGATCGTCCACGAGACGCAGCCGCCGACTTATTACTTCATGGGTGAAAACGGCGCCGATCTGGCCTTCGATCCCGCTAAGCTCCCGGCTGGCTGGATGGACTCGGTGAAATGGGCGCATTTCGGCTGTATCAGCCTTGTGCGCCAGCCACTTGGGCAAACGCTCGCCACGCTCGCCGCGCAACTGCGCGAACACGGCGTGAAAATCAGCTTCGATCCGAATTATCGGAACCTGATGGAACACGGCTACGAGCCCACCCTGCGCAAGATGGCCGCGCTGGCGGACCTCATCAAAGTGTCTGACGAAGACCTCGGAAAGCTGTTCCCTGCGATTGCGAACGAAGCCGACGCGCTCGCCGAAATCCGTGCGATGAACCCGCAAGCCACCCTACTGGTCACGCGCGGCGCGAGCGAATCGACGCTCCATGTCGGCGATAAAACCTACCACGCGAAGCCGCCGAAAGTGGAAGTGGCAGACACAGTGGGCGCCGGCGATGCATCGATTGGAGGCTTGTTGTATAGCCTGATGGCGCGCGCCGGCGACTGGCCCGATCACCTGCGCTTTGCGCTGGCGGCGGGCGCGGCGGCATGCCGGAAGTCAGGCGCCCATTCGCCGTCGCTGGAAGAAGTCGAAGACTTGCTCGCGTGAAACCTGTATTTCCGGCCATGTTCTAACGGGTGTCACACGCGCGGAAAATGCGCGTGCTAGCATGATTTTCACTTTCTGCCGGAGGTGCATCATGGAAGACACGACCTACACGAAGGGCATTTATACCGCGACCGTCAGCGCTCGCGCAATCGATGGCGGTGAGTTCCGAGGCGCGGTCGTGCTTGCCCGCGACGACGGCGAAGAAGCAGACGAAACGCTCTACGACGTCTCCGCCACTTCGCTGTCCGAAGATGAAGCGCTCGAAGAAGCGCGGGCGCTCGCGCACCGGATTCTCGGCGAACTCGAACTGTAGAAAGCACGGCGGCGCCGAGGTTATCCTCGGGTTTGTGGACCGCCGATTCTGTTTGCATCGGAGATTCATCATGTCCGAACAGCTCTTTCTCTATGGCATTTACGCCATTCATGTGCGCCCGATTGAACTACAAGGCACTCATTGGGACGCGGAGTACGAAATTCGTCATCACGATAAGCCAGTGCAGCACTGGAAGACTATCGGGGGGGATGCGGGTTTGCCGACGCCTAACGACGCCGTTAGTCTCGCGCATAAACAAGCCATCGCCGACATAGAAGCCGGTGCCGGTATCCCGAAGCCGAAGACCTTTCCGTAGGGCGCTGGGCGCTGGGCGTTTGGTTTGTTTTTGGGTGCTGATCGCGGCGAGTGTGGGGAGAGCGTTGAGTCCTCCTGCTTGCGTGGTCGTTCTGCTTATGTCGGATTTTCTTGCTTATTTCTGTTAGCCCCTATCCGGGGCGGGACTTCATTTCTTTGCAAACGCGCAAAGAAACGCGTTCAAACCGCGAATACTTAAGGGTCGTCGTTGCTACATTTCAGGTTTTTGGCACGTACGTAGCGCGGCCCCAAATATTTAACCGCCAGTCGAACCCCTCCCCCAAGCTCCAACCGCACGCACACGCTTCGCCTCAACGGCCCCTCCCCTATCAGCGACCAGCAGATAGCACCCAACGCACGGGTTAACCACGGTGCGCACCAAATCCAGGTAGATTTCACTCATTCATCTCGATAAAGATTTGTTTTCTTCTTCATCGTGGGGCGCTTCTGCAAAGAACGCAAAAATATTCCGCTCCCGGCGCGGAAGAATGACGGCATCCCCATCATGAGAACGCCGGAGACCGCATGAATGCGCGTGTGCCCGTTTCAATCCCGCCGCTGTCCGACTATCAGCTCGCCGATAACCTCAACGCCACTCACGGCCGCATCTTCCTGACCGGCACGCAAGCCCTCGTCCGGCTCGTCCTGATGCAACGCCAACTCGATCGCGCCGCCAGCCTCAATACCGCAGGCTTCGTCAGCGGATATCGCGGTTCACCACTCGGCATGGTCGATCAGCAATTGTGGAAGGCAAAAAAACTGCTGGCATCGCATGACGTGCGCTTCCTTCCTGCCATCAACGAAGAACTCGGCGGCACCGCCGTCCTCGGCACGCAGCGGGTGGAATCGGACCCGGAACGCACCGTCGATGGCGTATTTGCCATGTGGTACGGCAAAGGCCCTGGCGTCGATCGCGCCGGCGATGCACTCAAGCACGGCAACGCGTTCGGTTCGTCGCCGCATGGCGGCGTGCTGGTCGTGGCAGGGGACGATCACGGTTGCGTCTCGTCATCAATGCCACATCAATCCGACCAGGCGATGATCGCGTGGCACATGCCCGTGGTGAATCCCGCGAATGTCGCCGATATGCTCGAATTCGGCCTCTACGGCTGGGCGCTGTCGCGGTTTTCAGGCGCGTGGGTCGGCTTCAAGGCGATCTCGGAGACGGTCGAGTCGGGTTCCACCGTCGATCTCGATGCGATGCAAACCCAGTGGACACCGCCGACCGGTTTCATCGCGCCAGAAGGCGGCTTGCATAACCGATGGCCCGATTTGCCAAGCTTGACCATCGAATCCCGGCTGGCCGCCAAACTCGACGCCGTACGCTATTTTTCGAAGACCCATTCCATCGATAAATGGATCGCACCCAGCCCGCACGCGAACGTGGGCATTGTGACGTGCGGCAAATCACACCTCGATTTGATGGAAACGCTGCGACGGCTTTCGCTGACCGTCGAAGATCTCGATGCCGCAGGCGTGCGCATTTATAAAGTCGGCTTGTCATTTCCTTTGGAAACCACGCGGCTCGAAACCTTCGTGGACGGATTGTCTGAGGTATTGGTCATCGAAGAGAAGGGCCCGGTGATCGAGCAGCAGATCAAGGACCATTTGTATAACCGGACGGACGGCGCCCGCCCGATCGTGGTCGGCAAGAACGCGCAAAACGGCGCAACGCTGCTCTCCGCGCTAGGTGAACTGCGGCCGTCGCGGGTCTTGCCTGTCTTCGCCGATTGGCTCGCGCGCCACAAACCGGCGCTCGATCGCCGCGACAAAGTGGTCGACCTCGTCGCGCCACAGATTCTTTCCAACGCCGCCGATTCGGTCAAGCGCACGCCGTATTTTTGCTCGGGATGTCCGCACAATACATCGACGAAAGTGCCCGAAGGATCGATCGCGCAAGCAGGTATTGGCTGCCACTTCATGGCGTCGTGGATGGAACGCGACACCACCGGCCTCATCCAGATGGGCGGAGAAGGCGTGGATTGGGCATCGCATTCCATGTTCACCAAAACGCCGCACGTGTTCCAGAATCTCGGCGATGGAACCTACTTCCATTCAGGAATCCTTGCCATTCGTCAGGCTGTCGCAGCCGGCGCCAACATTACTTACAAGATCCTGTACAACGACGCCGTGGCAATGACCGGCGGACAGCCTGTCGACGGCAGTATTTCGGTTCCGCAGATCGCACGCCAGGTTGAAGCCGAGGGAATAGCGACGCTCGTCGTAGTCAGCGATGAACCCGAAAAATACGACGGTCATCACGACCAGTTTCCGAAGGGAACGACCTTTCATCATAGAAGCGAACTCGACGACGTACAGCGCCGGCTACGCGATATCAAAGGCACGACGGTTCTTATCTACGATCAGACGTGTGCGGCGGAGAAGCGTCGTCGCAGGAAGAAAGGCGAATTTCCCGACCCGGACAAGCGCCTTTTTATCAACGAAGCGGTGTGCGAAGGCTGCGGTGATTGCGGCGTGCAGAGCAATTGCTTGTCGGTGGAACCGGTCGAAACTGAACTCGGCCGCAAGCGCCGCATCGACCAGTCGTCGTGCAACAAGGACTACTCGTGCGTGAACGGTTTCTGCCCGAGTTTCGTCACGCTCGAAGGCGCCAAGCTCAAGAAGGCCGCCGGCAACGGCTTCGATTCCGACGCACTCGCGGCCCGCATCGGCGCGCTGCAGGAACCGCCGATCAAGCTCGATGACGCTCCGTTCGACATCCTGGTGACGGGCGTCGGCGGCACGGGCGTAGTGACGGTCGGCGCGTTGATCAGCATGGCGGCGCACCTGGAAGGCAAGAGCGCGTCCGTGCTGGACTTCATGGGCTTTGCGCAAAAAGGCGGCGCGGTGCTTTCGTTCGTGCGCTTCGCGGCCCGCGATGCGTTGCTGAATCAGGTTCGTATCGATACCCAGCAAGCCGATGTGGTGCTCGCCTGCGACATGGTCGTCGGCGCCAGTGCCGACGCGCTGCAAACCGTGCGGCATGGGCGCACGCGAATTGTCGTCAACACGCACGCCATTGCGAACGCGACCTTCGTGCAGAACCCGGACGCGAATCTTCACGCTGGGTCGTTGCTGGAAAAAATGCAGCACGCGGCAGGCGCGGATCGCATGAATACGTGCGACGCGCAAGCTCTGGCCGCGCGTTTTCTCGGCGATACGATCGGCGCGAACATCTTGATGCTGGGTTACGCGTGGCAACTTGGGCTCGTGCCGGTGTCACACGCAGCGATGATGCGCGCCATCGAGTTAAACAACGTAGCAGTACCGATGAACAAGCTCGCGTTCGGTATCGGCCGGCTGGCGGCAGCCGATCTGGGCGCGTTGGAATCGTTGCGGAAAGTGGCGTTTGTGCCGCGCGTCGAGATGGACGCGATGCCGCTCGAAGCGCTGATCGCGGATCGCGAAGCGCGATTGCTGGCTTATGGCGGTTCGGCTTATGTAATTCGATATCTCGCCATGGTGTCTTCTGCTGCGGCTTTGAAAAATGAAGCCGTGACGCGCGCTGTGGCGACGACGTTTTATAAGCTGCTTGCCGTGAAGGACGAATACGAGGTAGCTCGCCTTCACACCGATCCGACATTTCGCGCCGCGTTGGAAGCGCAGTTCGAAGGCACGGCGGGAAAGGATTTCGCAGTGAAGTTTAATATGGCGCCGCCGGTTTTATCGAAGGCGAAGCATGGCGGGCAGCCGAAGAAAATGACGTTCGGTCAATGGCTTTGGCCAGTGCTGGGTGCTATGGCGAAGGTTCGACGGTTAAGGGGCACCGTGATCGATCCGTTCGGCTTGACGCTGGAGCGGAAGATGGAGCGCCAGTTGGCGGCGGATTACGAAATGACGATTCGACGCGCGCTCGGTGTGATGTCGACGGAGAACGCCAAGGACGTGGCGGCGCTGGCGGTTCTGCATGAGCGCATTCGCGGCTATGGACACGTGAAACTCGCGAATCTGGCGACGGTGAAACGGCGCGAGCGGGAGTTGGCTGCGAAGGTGGGCGTCGAGGCGCAGACGGGTGAGTTCGTTAAGGCTGCACTCGATGGGCTGAAAGGGGCGGCGGGGTTGAGGGGGATTCCGGTGGTGGTGGCGAAGTAAGTCATGGCGTTTCTTCCGCGCTTCGAGAAGTACCGGGTACTTCTCGAAGCGCGGAATCCCAGTATTGCGGCAAGCTAAGCGAGCGACTTCCCCAGGCCACTCGCTCAACGACCAGGGCATTAAAATCACTCCCCGTCTTCCGGAAACCAATCGATATCCCCGCAAAGCACGCACCGTTGCCCGTCGACCCGCGTCTCGACCGACAGCGTGACACAAGGCAACGCCTCGTTTATCGATAAATACGGCTTCGTCACCTGCACGCGCTCCGGATCGCCGAGCGCCGCACGAAAATACGGTCGCCTCAACCAGTTAGCGCCTTGCGCGTCGATCAGCGGCAACAACCGCGCCTCATGTGCGGCACGATCCGCCCGCAGCACTACATTACGCCCGGCCTGCCGCCCATTCGTATCGAGCAGGAAACACCTTGCGGCGTTATCGAGCCCGAGGAAATTCCAGCAAACCTCTTCCAACGGCTCACCCGCCGCGAGACGTTCAGCCGCCCGCTCGAACGCTCGCACATAGGGCGCAAGCCTTGCTGCCACGCGCCGCTCTTTTGCTTCCGTCTGCAACCGATACCGCTCCGTCAACTCGCTCATCAACGTGTGAGCCTGAGTACTATCGGCGAGACCGGGATTGGGCCGGCCAAAGAAAAAGCCCTGCACAAAATCCGCGCCGCTCGCGAGCGCAAGCTGCGCCTCGTGCTCCGTCTCCACGCCCTCGATCAACACCAGCTTCCCCGCCTCGTGCAGCAGCGACACCACGCCCGACAAGATCGCCTCCATGTTGCGCCGATGCTTCGAGTCCCCCGGCACATGCAACGTATGCGCCGCGTGCCCGGCGTGCGACAACATCACCCGGTCCAGCTTGACGATATCGGGATCGAGTTGCCAGATTCGCTCGATATTCGAATGCCCCGCGCCGAAATCATCGAGCGCGATGAGGAAGCCGTGCTCGCGGAAGTTCTGCACGGCATCCGCGAGCTTTTCGATATCCTCGGTATCGTGCTCAAGCACTTCCAGCACGACGCGACGCGGCTCGAACTGCAATCGCTTCAGGTTCGCCAGCAACGCCGCGATGTGATACGGCTCCGTCAGGGCGCCCGGATAAACGTTGAGGAACAACCATTCGTTCTGCGTACCCAGCACCCTGAAATTCTCAAGATGCAGCGCGTGAGACAGGCGGTCTACCTGCAACGCCTCACCCACGCGAGCGGCCTGGCCGAACACATCGAGCGGCGATACGGCGCGATCCAGCGCGTCATGCGCACGCAGCAATCCCTCGTATCCGACGGCCCGCATGTGCGAAAGGCTGAACACCGGCTGGAACGCGCTCGACAAGGTCCAGGCGCCGTGCTCGACGGAATAGCGGTCGAACCCCGACGTCACCGAGAGTTCAAAGCGTCGGGGCGAAGCCGGTTTCGCCTTCTCTTGATTGGCTATTGCCATCTGGTTGCCCCCGTCGGGACAGTCGTGCACGGTTCCCATTGACACGTTCGGCCGTGCTCTCTTTCGGGCATCGATTGCGCTCCACTTCGCGCAGCCGTTGCCTGCATTCCTGATTTCATACACTGCCCTCGTTTGTCCTCAGCCGGGAATCTAAGCGTCCGGTCGCCTACGAGAAAGCAAGCTCCGTGCTAACTCGAGACAATGGGTTTATCAAGCGCCGATTTCCGCATGCACCGCAGCGAACCCCGGCTCAACGGCTCAACGTGCGGACCGCACTAAAATGGTGCAAGTCGGATCGAAGATGATCCCATCACTTCCCGGCAATCATCCTCGACCCCGCTAGAATTTGCAGCATCCCGGCTGTTCGCTGGCCTTTGCGCCGTTGGTCCACGCAAATACGAATCTGGAAAATATGGAAATCGTTTTCACTGTTTTGATACTGATGCTTGCGGTCGCGCTGTCGGGATTTGCGATGACCCTGTTGCCAACGGCATTGCCGTTCGCATTGCCTTTGCCGTTGGTCCAAATTGCGTTGGGCGCGTGTCTGGCGTCGCCGCGCTTCGGGTTGCACGTCACGTTCGACCCTGAGCTTTTCATGATGCTGTTCATCCCGCCGCTCTTGTTCGCCGATGGCTGGCGCATCCCGAAACGCGAACTCTTCATGCAGCGCCGCGCGATCCTCCTGCTCGCGCTGGGCCTCGTCTTTATGACAGTAGGCGCTCTCGGCTGGTTTTTGCATTGGATGATTCCCGAGATGCCGCTGCCCGTCGCATTTGCGCTTGCCGCGGTGTTATCGCCCACTGACGCAGTCGCGCTCGGCGGCATCGCGGGCAAGGGACGCATCCCGGCGAACCTGATGCACATCCTGGAAGGGGAAGCGTTGATGAACGACGCGTCCGGTCTCGTCGCGCTGAAGTTCGCCATCGCGGCGGCGCTCACCGGCGTGTTTTCGTTGCGCGCCGCATCGA
>NZ_JBAUSA010000279.1:0-5701 GCF_049581465.1 Caballeronia sp.
TACATAGGATAGGACGATCGAAAATAATTTCGAATGAAGGAAGCGCCGATAGTCCCTTTTTTGCGCTCAGGGATTGTGCAAGCCCGAAAGCAAAAAATCGCGATATTCGAAGCGTGTAAAGGGGATAGTCGAGGCTTTCGAACGGCTAGCGCGCCGGTCAGCGAGACTTGGGTCCCATAAGCGGAAAAAACCGGTTTTGGGGCGTAACGTGCGAACCTCTTTTTCGCCGGAGCCTTCTGTTCGTTCGCGTACTGAAGCTCCAAATTTCCGCGGCTAGGATGTACGTTCTATCCGTCGGTCAGACGTCGACGCGACATCGTCGCAAGGATCAGTCGGATGTGCGTCGGCTCGTTTGGCCAGCGCCGAAAACATCCCTGAGCGATAGCCGGGGCCGCACACTTGATGTGATAGGGCCAAGGTGTCGGTTCCTTCAGGAGCGTGTAGCAGTGAGGACCGAAGCCATACGAATGACAGCCCTTCACTTCGAGGAGAATGGCCGTTGAAAATGTCAACCGGAGCATTGCCGCACCGTCTGTCACACATCGACGCGATTCGCGCCGTAGCGGTACTGTTCGTGATGTGGACGCACTACGCTGAGAAAATTTCTGCTATCGCCGGCTCCGGACAATGGCTGAATACGATCCAGCATTACGGCAATTTTGGCCGGATTGGCGTTGTTGTTTTTTTTGCGCTAAGCGGTCTGCTGATCCCGAAGAGTTTGACCGGTCCGATCGGTGAGGGCACGCACCGGTTCCTGATTCGGCGCTTCTTCAGGCTTTATCCAGCCTACTGGCTTTCGATGCCACTCGGCTTCGTTACGTACTGGGTGCTCTTTGATAAGCAAATGCCGCTGACAGGTTGGCTCGCCAACGCAACGATGCTGCCGGATGCGCTGGGCCAGCCTGAAATGATGGGCCATTATTGGACGCTGGAAACCGAATTGGTCTTCTATGTGCTGTGCCTCGGTCTGTTCTGGCAGGGGGGAATACAGCGCATGCGCGAATTGTGCGCGGTCTGCGTTGGACTGGGCGTGGCATTCGTCGTCACTTCGGCCCTGCACGTGATTCCCGAAAGTGCACTGAGCCAGTACAAGGGCATGATGTATCACTTGTCGATCATGTTTTGGGGCGCGTGCTTCCGGAAGGCCTACGATAACCCAGATGATCGCGTGGTCTTTGGACTGCCGGGCGTACCCGCGCTGCGCGTTGACTGGTCATTTAGGACTGCACTTGTGGCCGTGAGCGGCGTAATCGTCTGCATCACGTTACTGATCGGGGCGTCTGCGTTCAAACAACACGACAGCCAGCATGTCATCAATTCAGGTAGTTACCTCATCGGACTGGCGGTGTTCACGGCACTCGCGACTATCTGGAAGATCCACCTGCGCTTTTTCGCGTGGCTCGGCAAAATCAGCTATTCGATGTACCTGCTACATGGCGTACCGATCTATGTGATTTTTTGGGCCTGCAGCCGGGCGGATTGGGTGGGCGCTCCGTTAGCCCTATATATGGTCATTGCTACGGTGCTGACGATCGGTCTGTCCTGGGCGAGCTTCAGGTTCGTCGAGGAACCGTGCATTCGGTTTGCGCACGCCTATACATCACGTTCCGCGCAGAGATACAGGATTCGCGACTTTGCTGGTGACGCGGCACCGGACAGACAACGTCCCGAATAGAAAACAGTCGCGTGAAATGAGTTTGACGAACGCGCTCCCGTATAAACGTTTCCGAATACCTTCAAGCTTAGAGGTTCGCCAGTCACTATATGATCGTGGCGCGTCCAGTGCGCTCCTTTGAACTTATCGTAGGAAGGTTCATTAAGTAGGAAGGTTAATTAATTATGCCGGGCAAAGGTTGCAAATGCGTAACGCGCCAGAAGGGAAATCGTAGGGGCGACGATCGCGAAAACTTACGTGCGTCGCCGTACATTAGAACGTGATTGGGGCAGATAGCATAGGCAGTGAAAACATCCAGAGTTAATGGTCGACGCACTTGTTTAGGTGTCGCATTAAACGGCAATAAGCTGAACTTTAATACAAACTTTGAACCGTTCGCATAAGCCTATGAGACAAGCCACTAGCAATACATCAAAGATATTATTGTCGGTGATTATCCCTGCTTATAACGTCGAACGTTTCATCAAAGCATCGCTCGAGTCCGCTTTGCAGCAGCCGAGGGCGGATGAGATTGAACTTATCGTAATCGACGATGGATCCACCGACCGCACGCTGGAGCTGATCCTGGCCGTCCAGAGAACTGCGCGCGGCCGTAACATCAAGGTCATCCATCAAGAAAACAGGGGAGTGAGCGCCGCGCGCAACACTGCAATCTTGCACGCCACGGCACCGTATATCGGTTTTCTGGACTCCGACGATGTTTGGGCGAAGAGTTTCACCGAAACTATCATGCCGCTGCTCGATGCAGACGTGGCAGACATCATCGAATTCAATGTCGGAATTATCGACTCAAAGGGTCGCGTGATCGACAAGGTGGATTTGATCGACGGCGGCTCGGTGGGTCCGCGCGTCTGCAACACGTCAGCTCTCATGGAGTTTGCACGCGTGTGCCAGGTCTTTCCCGCGGCAAGAGTGTATCGCCGTGAGTTGTGGGACGGCATCGAGTTTCCCGCTGGTCGCGTGTATGAGGATTGCTCTGCGATTCCCCGAGTATATGTACGAGCGCGTACGTTGCACCGCCTTTCGGAAAAGCTCTATTTCTATCGCCGGCGCGCCGGCAGCATCACGCAGACGGCCACGCCACACACGGTTTCGAGCCTGGCGATCTCCGCGGAAGAAGCTCTGCAGTTTTGCAACAACGGCGTCCACGACGTTTACTGGATGGCGATGTTTCACAAGATCTTTTCGTATGCTTGCATGCAGGCATCGCGCGTCCACGCACACGCGTTCCCGGAATCGATGAAGATCGTCGAGGCAACAGCGGCTAGATATCGAACGTTCGCCGAGGAGCGCAAGGAGGACTTGCCTCCGCTGCGCTTTCATTCGCGGATCTTCATTAATCGCCGCGTGTTCAGGGCGAAGTGGGTGCTCAAGCGCGCCCTCGGTCTGGACTTGAGCTTACCTGCCGCTGCCACGAAGTCATCGCCGCATGTTAAACGGGTGGAGACCGAAAAACTACGCGGTTACCCGCACGACGTAAGCAAGTGAGCGAGGCGCAACAAGGATGCAGATATATCCGATTCAACCGAGTTTCACCGCGGGCGACTGTTTCGCACTCGCTGCGCAGCCAGGTTGCCGGTTTTCGATTGCGATTTATCAGCAGCGCAACGACGAAGCGCTGACCAGTGTAAGCGGCATAGTCGTCTCGGACATGAAAGGCGTCACGGCGACGCTGATTGACGGGAAGTACGTATTCCAGTCGTCAGGCAATAACTCACCGGTCCCATTCGATCAGGACTGGGGGTGGCCGACCATTTCGATGAAACCCCATGCGCCGGCGCTTGAAAGCGGTGCTTATGTCGTTGTCGCCTATGAAGTCAGCGCGAACGGCGAGCCGCTGAGCGACCTTGGCCGCAGGTGCTCCACGCAGCAGCCTGTGTTTGGCTGGCCGCCCGACAGCGACAACATGGCCCTCGTCATCGCGCGCCCGCGCACGCCCGCGGCGCCGATCGCTTACATCGTTCCCACCGCTACCTATCACGCGTACAACGCGACGGGCGGTGGTTGTTATTACCGCGACCCCATTCATCGAACATCGCCAGCCTTGAAGGTCAGCCTGCGCCGGCCGGGCGGAGGACTTGGCGCGCTACTGGGTGAACCCGCCGATCCGTATGATCCGCGCTCCCCGCGGCAACAGTTCACTCACTGGGACGCGAAGTTCATCCGCTGGCTGCGCGCCGAAAACATGGCGTGCGACTTTTACACTGACCTCGACTTGCATTGCGCGACGGACTTGGATCTGGCGAACTATAAATGTATGTTGAGCGTTGGACACCACGAATACTGGAGCCAGGAAATGCGGGATCACGTTGCCCGCTTCATCGCTGGCGGCGGCAACCTGGCTGTGTTCAGCGGCAACACGTGCTTCAGGCCAATCGATTTTGGCGTGCAGGGGCAGGGTGATGCGAAGGAGATGAACCGACTGTCGGAGAGTTGGCCAGACTTCAACGAAAGCGATCTCATCGGCTTGAGTTACGGTTATGGCGGCGGTAAATTCGGCATCTGGCGACGCCTGAGAGGAGGCTGGATCCAGCGCAAGCGTGGTCCAACCGGTTTCAAGGTCGAGCAGGAGCGCCACTGGGTGTTCGCCGGCACTGGCCTGAAAAATGGCCAGACCTTCGGCGCCGAGGATCGTCTGGCAGGCTATGAGGTTGACGGCGTGCCGCCCATTTCCAACGGGTTCAACACGCTTGCCAGGACGCCGCAACTCGTCGGCTGGGACATCGGCGGAGTGGGCGCATTGGGTGTTTTCCAGCCTGAATCGGTTGGCAACGCGAAGCAGGGACTGGTTTTTAACTGTGGCACGACTGACTGGGCGCGGGTGTTGAGCGACCCTGACGCCAGGAGTCACGCCGTCGTTGCGCAAATCACCCGCAATGTTCTTCGCAACTTTCTCGGCCACGGCGCTGACAGCGCCTCTTGGCAGGATGCCTCGCTGGACGAAATCGTGGCGCACACGGATGCGGGTGATTCGGTCCTCGATGTCCAGCAGGACACTGCGGCGGCAGATACGCCTTGAGAACGCCGACGACCCACCGTCCTGACCTATGCGAGTCGCGCTAACGCTCCGGCTCGGCCGCCGCAGGGGTCAGGTACTTCGGCATCGGCCCTAGCTGCCAATTCAGGCCTTGCGCAGGAACCACAACGGTCGATGTAACCCCTTGCCAGTCGCGTTGAATGTAATTGCCCGGGGGAATTTTCACCAACGTCGGGTGCGCATTTGTCCCGGCCTGCCATCCCACTATCACCGGATCGGTCGTGCCATATTGGAAGACCTCGACGTCGCTGCTGTCTATTAACGCGTGATCCCAACTCCTCGCGCCCAGCGTCTTGGCTAGCACGGCGGTGGCGACGTAGGCGGGCTTAGGCGACAAGTCCGCGCGCAGCAAACCGAAGTTGGCTTCCTGGTCGTCGGATCCGGCACCGTCGTCGACGAAGTCGTACCAGAATACGGCTTCGACCGCGTTGTACCGTCTCGATAGCAAATAGGTGCGAACGATGTTTCCCGCCTGCACGACCTCGCTTAGCCCGGCCGATGCAGGCGCGGATGGCCAACCTATTTCTGTGACCCAGACCGTGAAGTGCCCTTGGCCGGGTTTGGGACTGGCCGCCATCATCTTGCCCAGATGAGGCCATACGGTAGGGACACTCACTGAATCGATGACGGAGTCCTTAGTTCCGTAACCCGTCTCCGGAGGGTAGGGCGACATATACGGGTGGACACTGAATCCATCCTGGTAGCCGGCCCCGCCGGCGGCGAGTATTGACGTGATGCAATCGCCGCTGGGACCTCCGCCCGCTCCGCCACCGCCGCATGAGATGACGGTCGCGTCGGGACTTGACGTCTTGATCGCGACATATACGTCCTTGAGCAAGGCCACATAGTTCGCATAACTGATATCCCCGAATGAAGGCTCGTTCCAGACCTCCCAATGCTTGACCACGCTGCCATATCGTCTTGTCACCGCCCTGACGTAGTTCACAAAAAGCTGGCGTTCCTCCGCCGTTCGCGGGAAGCCCTGAGGC
>NZ_JBAUSA010000280.1:0-2127 GCF_049581465.1 Caballeronia sp.
GACGCCGCCGCCTTCGGTGCTATCACGTCAAACGAGCTGACCGAGCGTGAAAGAAACTACTGGTCGCTCGTCGAAACCGCGGCCTCCGTCCCGACCCAGAACGACGAAGGAATCGCAGCGACCCGGCATCGTGGTGCGCGCAAGGGGTAAGTGGTTGCGGCAGCAACTGGCACCTACCTGCGGGCTGTGTCGATCGCGTCGGCCAGCGACCACAGTGCTAAATCCGAACAGCGCGATGTCCTTCATCAAGAACTCCCCAGTCGCGGACAAGACGGGAAAGCCGCCGGCAGACGCTTCTCCGATGCCAGGCGTGGTGACCATGAAACTCAGAGTCCCTACGAAGAAGATCGTGGCGAGGATGCCGCCCAGCACGGATGCTTTCGGGAACCACGGCTTGAGGGGCGCCGAACCAAGCGATGACAATCACCAAACCATACCGAGCGACAAGAGCCGCCGCGCCAGTCGTTCGATAATGTCCTGACCCCGCTGCCATGACGCCTGCGGCTTCATCGTGTGACATGCGGTCTCCGTTCTAGTTGCATCTCGCCGCCGCGACCCGCGCCCGATTTGTGCGCTCGAAAACGTCATCCAGGCTTTAGTTGTCGCGGTCAGATCAACGCCACTATCTCCGATCGCGGGAGGACGTGTCCTCATCCGCCAAAGCAATTCACCCGGGTGAGATCGTCAAAGGAGGCCGAGGTTTCGTGCCCGCGCGAGCGCGGTGCTGCGGTCGTCAGCGTCGAGCTTGCGGTAGAGCGAACGCTGATGGGTTTTCACGGTGTTGATCGATACGAAGAGGTGCTCGGCGATCTCTCGCCGAGACAACCGGGTGGCGAGCAGACGAAGAATCTCGAACTCCTTGGAAGTCAACTCTTCCCGGCCCGCGCTCATTACGCCGCGCGTGGCCATCGCAATGCCCATGCCGCGTTCAGCCGCGGCCAGCAGCGCCGGCAGGATGCCGGAGTCCGCGCAACCGCGCACCAACTGCTCAACCTCCTCGATGTTGGCCTTCGCGGTTTGGTCGTCACCGATGCGCTGGAGGATGTCCGCTCTGACCAGCAGCGCCTTGGCGAGTTCGGGAATTGCTCCACCTTGACGGGCCAACATGACGGCCGTGTCGGCCGCGAATGCGGCGGCAGCCCCGTTACCTTGCGCGTCGAGGATGGTCGCGGCGGCAAGCGACACCATCACGTCCACATAATGCTCGGCCTCCCCCAGGTCGCGGCTGCTGCCGGAAGCCCGGCGGATGTAAAGCTCAGCGTCTGCGTGCTGACCGTGTTCGGCCGAGATCATCGCCAGATAACCCAGCGCATAGGTGCGTGCGCGACGATCACCGACGTTGTCGGATACCTGCACGGCCTGCTGAAATGCGGCTTGTGCCTCGTGACTGTTGCTCGAAAAAAGCAACGCAGACCCGTGAACGCAATGAGCGCCAGATTGGGCCAGCGGCGCCTCACCGAAACTAAGAGTGACCGCCCGGCGAGCCGTCTCGAGAGCCCCGCGGACGTCGCCGGTCTTGAACAAGTAAAACGCGCGCAAGACCGCAGCTTGAGCAGCGGTGCCGCCACCATCTGTGGTGTCGTGCGCGGGTCTGGCCTCGATTTTCTCGATCCACGAGGCGGCCTCATCGAGTTGTCCGCCGTTCAGGGCTATCCAGGCCCGCGCGGAGCTCAGCCGCGGATCCTGCGAAACAGTCTCATAGGGAAGGAGATCGAGGCGGCCGGAGACTGTCGATAGCCCGCCTCCGTTGAACTCGTCGGCCCAGTCCTCCGCGATGAGATCCGCGCTTTTTGCGATGTCACCGGCGGCCACTAGGTGGCGCAGCGCTTCGTCGATAAGGCCCTCGCCCTCAAACCAGGTCGCGGCCCGTCGGTGCAGACCCCGAACGCGATCAGGCTCGGTGCGACGCAATTCGGCGCGCAACAATTCGCCGAATAGGTGGTGATAGCGATACCAGCGGCGCGACACGTCCAGCGGCACCAGAAACATGTTCTCGCTCTCGATCTCCTCCAAGACGGAGGCCGAATCGGAAGCTTCCAGCACCGCGTCGCACAGCTCACCACTCAGCCTTCCTAGTACGGAACTGCGCAGCAGAAAGCTGACCAGATGCGGCGGCTGTCCGTCGAG
>NZ_JBAUSA010000281.1:0-4307 GCF_049581465.1 Caballeronia sp.
GTGCCATATGACGCGGTCATTGGAAAACACAGCGACTTGATGAAGGAATTTTCATCTCTGTGCCCCGCAATATTCAGCCTGGAAGATCGACTTGGCGCATGGCTCGCGAAGCGCATGCGAACAGGTCTCATCCAAGGGGCATCGCATGAATAAGTTTTCATGGTTAGGCGGAGTCCACGACAGGTGCACCCCGTTAATCTGCTTCTACCGGATAGCGATCGCCAACACCGACCGCAACCGCAACCGGTCGCTTCCCACGTAACAAGTTCCAATTCTCAACCGAAGATCCAGGAGAACACCATGAAGACCTTGATGACTGTCATTGCATTTGTTGGTATTGCCGCAGCCGGTTCCGCTTTCGCCGCTGACCCGACAGCAACGTCGACCCCGCCCGCAGCCACGACGCAAGCGGGTCAATGGCAAGCCCCTTATGGCCAGCCCATTCAACCGAAAACACGTGCTGAGGTATACCAGGAACTCGTGCATGCCGAGCAGGACGGGCAGCTTTCGTATCTGAACAGTACGGTGTATGCGCACAGCTAAAGCATGCATTGGACAATAATATGCATCGTATTCCGAAACATATAGGGTCTATGCTCGCAAGGATGCTCAGGCCGGTGGGGTCGCTGGTCCTGTGCGCAGTCCTTGCGGGTTGCGCGTCGATGCACGGCGCCGCAAACGGCCCGAACGAATGTGTCGGGCCGCCCAGCTACTGCGTCCCGTTCTTCGGCTCCTGAGACGCCGCCCGTCGGCGTGCTTAACTCTTGCTGATCTGATAGCCGAAGCGGCTGACGGTTTCGACCTGTGCGTCGAAACCGAATTGCTCCAGCCTGCGCCTTAGACGCGAAACCACCAGGTTGACACTGGAGGGTTCGACCACCTCCTTGTCCGGCCATGCGTATCGAATCAAATGTTCGCGCGCAACGGGCGCATTGATTTGACGAAGCAAGCACTCCACCAGCAAGAACTCGCACTTTGTCATGAGCAGGCGCCTCTTACCCTCCACGAGTTCTCGTGTAGACGGGTCCAGCCACAGCGCGTGATCGGTTGCGCGCTCCGCCTCGACAGGCGCACGAGCGCGATGCAAGGCGAGCATTCGTTCCTGCATTTCAATAAACGAATAGGGCTGGACAAAACACGCGTCCGCGCCGGCGCGCAACATGCGCACACGCTCAGCCGCGCCCGCGCGACCCAGCACGGCCATCAGCGCCGGCGGGTTGGTCAAGCGCGTGAATTCAGGCAGTATTTCGGCCAACTCGTCCGTCGACGGAGTATCTAGCGCCACGATCAGGACGACATCGAACGCATCTTGCGATGCCAGATATAAACCGTCACGCAGGTCATCTGTTGCCTGAAGACTATGTGCGCTCTCGCGCAACGCCTTATGCAGATAAGCGGCTTCCGGAGGAGAAAGAGAAATTAAGAGAATACGCATGATGAGGGTGGTTCCAATAGGCTTGACTGTTATCAGTCCAGCGCGTGTGGCCAGCATTCGACCGTCATCGACGTTCCGCGGTTAGCTGGCACACCATTTGAAGCGAGCGTATCGTTCTGACCGATGCGTAATGTGAAATCGTGTAGGCGCATGACCGCCGTGACAATGCTTAAGCCCAGTCCCGATCCAGCCAGGTGCCGCGCCTGATCGCCTCGGTAGAACCGCGTCAGGATCGCCGCGTGTTCGCCCTCGGGGATCCCCGGGCCATCGTCGGATATGGTGAGCGACGGACCACGGGCGTGCCGCGTGAGCGCAATTTGTACGTGGCCTCCATCGGGCGCGAACTTGATGGCGTTGTCGAGCAGATTGCTGAAGGCTTCGAACAGCAATGCCCGATCGCCGTGAATCTCCTGTACCTGATCGATGCGAACCGTCCACCGAATGGACCGGTCGTCGGCGAGCGGCTCATACAGCTCTCCCAACTCTTGCACAAGCGCGCTGGTATCGACAGAGGCAAATCCGCCGCGCCTCTTCAAGCCTTCTATTTCGGAAATCCGCAGCATGGCCCTGAAGCGTTCAAGCAGCACGTCTGTTTCGCGTCGTGCCTGCTCCAGCATCTGGTTCAGCTTGTCATCTCCAGTTGCCCGGGTTCGCTCGACCGAGTTGCTAAGCAAGGTTCGTATATGCGACAGCGGCGTTCTTAAATCGTGGGCTATGCCGTCGCACGCGCCCTTCACTTCCGTCATCAACCGTTCTACTTCATCGAGCATGTGGTTGACAAGGTGCGTGAGCATGTCGAGTTCGTCGCGCCCTCCCATCGGCAATCGCTGGTTGAGGTCTCCCTCGGCAATGCGCAAGGTCACCCGTCGAATGTCACGCACGCGCCGCATCTGGCGAACGCTGAGCAACAAGCCGGTGCCGATGCTGACCAGCAAGAAGAACACGCCGCCGCCGACGAGCGCGTTAATCGTTGCCTCGCGAATGCGAAGGATTGCCGTCAGGTCGCGCGCTATGACAAGCACGGTGCCATCGGCACGACGCACGGCCATTGCACGAACAACGGGAGTCGGCGTGCGCATGGCAACGGTCAGTTTGCGATGAAGCGTGTGACCCGTGGAATCGACAGGCATGTCGGGCGGCAAAGCCAGGATGTCTCCTGCTATGCGAGAGCCGTCTGGCGCGAACAGCCCAAAATAACTGACGTGCATCCGCTCCTGCTCGAGCCGTTGATGGATGGCGAGGGACAGGTCTTTGTCGGGGACCGATCCGAAATAGATCAGTTGCCAGCGCAGCAGCGAATCGTTGTCCCTCTCCATATCCGCGGTGACGGACCAGCCGATGAAACCGATCAAGATCATTACCGACAACGCAAAGATGACCCCATAGACCGAGAGCCATTTGAAGGTCGTTGTGTGCCAGCCGCGGCCCAGTTGCGCCGGTTGAGCTGCGTTGTTTGATTCTGCCAAAGTATTAGTATGAAGTCTGTTTCAGGTGAGGATATAGCCCGAACCGCGGACAGTCTGAATCGCCGTCCTGACGCCCGGCACATCGATCTTCTTTCTCAATCGGCCCATGTGTACGTCGATCAGGTTGGTTCCCGGATCGAAGTGGTAACCCCAGACCGCCTCGAACAACATGGTGCGCGTGATCGTTTGTCCCGCATGCCGCATCATGAATTCAAGTATGCGATATTCCGTGGGCAAAAGCGTGATCTCCTCGCCGTCACGCAGTACCTTGCGCGTAATGAGATCGACATGAAGAGCGCCTACTTGCAATACGGTTACGCTCTGCGCCGGCGCTTCCCGACGGCGGCGCAGCAGCACCTCGATTCGCGCCACGAGTTCGTCGGGATCGAAAGGTTTGGTCAGGTAGTCGTCACCCCCTGCCCGCAAACCCCGAATCCGCTCATCCACGTCCCCGAGAGCGCTGAGCATCAAGACCGGGGTCTGGACGCCTACGGTTCGCAGCGTAGTGAGGATCGTCAATCCATCAATACCGGGCAGCATGCGGTCGAGCATGATCAAGTCATGCTCGCCACTCATTGCGCGAGCAAGGCCAGCCGTTCCGTTGTCGATCCACTCTACTTCGAATCCGCCCTTCTCGAGTTCGGCCATGATCTCATTGGCAGTCAATGGATCGTCTTCGATCGTCAGCACGCGTGTAGTCATCGTTTCCCATCCAGCGTCGGCACCGCGCGATGCACCGGTGCAGCCTGCGATTTCAATGGGTAAATGATGCCATACCGCAACCATCTCCCGGGACGGGGCCCGTTGAGCAACTTGCATGGGGTAGCCGGATATCGGGCGCACTACCGATTACCTGCCGCCCCGGCAAACAGCCGCCTGTTTCGCCGCTCGACTGGTTTGCGCGAAAGCGAAGAAACCAACGACGCATGAAAGAGATCCCGCTGCGATTGAAAGCTGCTTCATGGCATTGCTCCGGTTTAGATGCGTTTAGCCTGGATCGACTGTGCCCACGCCGAGGACGGAGACTACCTGCTTAACGAGCATCCATGCGAAGCATCTTCATGAAACTAAATTTAGTCTCGAGGGGATCAGGCTTGGAAGAAGGCTTAGAAGAAGGCTTAGAAGCGGTGCGTCATCGCCACGCGATAAAGCATCTGGTTACCGTTAGACGAGATACCGGACGAACCGATGATACTGGCGTTATCGAATTGCGTGCCAGTGTTCCCGTCCACGTGCTGATAAGCGCCCTGGACATACACCGACGTGCGTTTGCTGATGTCGTAGTCAAGCATCAATGAGATCTGATTCCACTTCGGGACGGAACGGCCCGTGACGGTTGCTATGTGCGCTTGGGTAAAGGTGTAAGCCGCCGCTAGCCAGAAATCGGGCTCGAAGAAATATTGTCC
>NZ_JBAUSA010000282.1:0-8092 GCF_049581465.1 Caballeronia sp.
GGATATTGCCGCGCAATGGATGCAAGCCGCGCACGCGGAATTGAATGGCGAAAGCCCGATCGCGATGCTGGACACGCAAACTGGTTATGACGCAGTACAGCGAATTCTTCAACGGATCGAATTCGGCGTGGGTGTATGAAGCTTTTTCGAGTCGCAAAAGACAAGCCGGGAAAATACCGCGCGGACGATTTGAGTGGAAACGGAGCGTCGGTTGCCGGGGGGCGTTGGAATCCCATGGGTATGCCCGCGCTGTACACAAGCCTTAACGCGGCAACGGCAGTACTCGAAGTGCGCGTGCATCTGTCCGGGTTCATTCCTGCCGCTAACCTCTTTCTCGTTGAGGTAGATATTCCTGATGTCTTGATCAGCAAGGGGTATGAACCGTCTCTGCCGACTGACTGGAACGAACTCACGATCCCCACATCGACAATTGAGATTGGTCGGCGATGGTTATCGGCAGCGAAGTCAGTCGCGATGAAAGTGCCTTCTGTGGTATGCCCGGCAGATTGGAATGTCATTCTTAACCCCCATCACAGCGATTTTCGGAAGGTGAAGGTCACTCGGCAAGAACCGTTTTCGCTTGACGCCCGCCTGTTCCGATAGACGTAGGAAAACAAGGAAAATCGACGTGCTCGGGCCAGTCGCGCATATCGTCTGTCCAAACCTGTTTCACCACATGTACGCGTCCGAAGCGGCGGCCACGTATCCACAGGCACTGCTGCACGGTCCAGCCGCCTTGCAACGCAAGCGCCGGGACCTGCGTTTCTGCGCGACGCTGACGGACCAGCCGCATCCCGAGTGGCGTGACGATCTCGAACTGATGACGATTGAAGGCTCCATGCTCGACGAGACAGTGTTTTATCACCCGGCAACGCGCACACTGATCACCTGCGATCTGGTCGAGAACTTTCGGGCGTCGCCGCATTGGCTAACGCGCAACTATTTGCGCGTGGGTGGTGTGCTCGGTCACGTCGGCTGGCATCCCCTCCTGCGTCTGGTCTATCGCGACCGCAAGCGGGCTCGCGCCTGCGTGGATCGGCTGCTCGCCTGGCCGTTCGAGCAAGTCGTACTCGCGCATGGCGAGCCGCTGACGTACAACGCGCATGCGCAGGTCCGGGAAGGCTTGGCGTGGCTCTGAACCGCGTGTCGCGACGCTCAAACAGCATCACGGATTGAACGGAGTTGATCACACCATGACACCTACGTCGCCGCGCGTGCCGCAGATCGCGGCTCCTGCCAACCGGGCCGAGACGGCATCGTCGGGCTCTTCGCCGAAGGGCGATTCGCCTCCTGTCAGCGGACGTTCCCGAACCGATGGGGAATGACCGTTCCTAGCCGATAGCGCCAGTTCAACTAAGCATCTGAAGCCGACTTTCGCGAACGCCGAGACGACCTCGCTAACGGCCAAAATGGCCGAGTACGAATCTCGCGAGCGCCCAACTGGCCGCCCTTTCAGGTGACCAAACAGGGCTAATGTCCCTGAAGCCGTCCTGCCTCGACGCTACTCGGCGACGTTGCCGTGATCACGGGCGTTATCGCCGCAACAGGGCTTACCCACCACTCCTCCGAACACGTCAACTAGCAGCAGTTCACCGGCATTCGCCGCACGACGGTGCACTCCCTATTGCTCTTGTGTAGTTATCCGAACGACAAATTGAGCGACTACTGACCGCACGATAACTTGGCGGCCTCACAAGCAACGTGCGACTAGGCGGCCTTGCAACGGTCGCTCGGAGGAAGATTTCCTGTCGACGATCATCGTGCATGCGGACTATAATGCACATGTTTTCAAACATGGAGATGCGCATGGGTAAGGCACTCGAAGGCCGGGCGCGTAAGTCCACGAACGTCACGTTGCCGCCTGAAGTCCTGGATCGGGCCAAGGAGCTCGGGATCAACCTTTCGCGCGCGAGTGAGCGTGGTGTGCGCGAAGAAATTCAGGAGGCTGAGGCTCGCCGTTGGGCCGACGACAATGCCGAGCTAGTCGCGGCATACACTGCGATGGTTGAACGCGACGGGCTGCCGCTCGCGAAGTACAGGACGTTTTAATGGCGCGTTTTGATCTCTACGGTAACCCCGACGATGAGACGCGGCGCCTTGCGCCATACCTGCTAGACGTGCAGAGCACGCATGTCGGAATCTTGCCGACGCGCATCGTGATTCCTCTGCGACCTACCCCAGATCTCGGGTTTTCAGGCAAACCGTCCGATTTGCTGCCGGTCTTCGAGATCAATGGCGAGAAACACTTCCTCGACACGCCCGCCATGGGTGCCGTTCCGTTGAACGCGCTCGGCAGGCGCATCGGCTCCCTTGCGGATCGCCGCGATGCCATCTTGGCCGCGCTCGACCGGATCTTCGGCGCCTTCTGACCGGAGGCAACGTAGCGGCGGTCGGTCTCACAGGCGAAAACTGGCCACGGTGCGGACATTAGCGGCTCTTTTGACACTCGGCATTGCGCGCTAGCGTTGATCGCCCCATCTGGTAAGTGCACACGCGGCACCCGGATTTCCAGGAAGCACTCGTGCTGAAAGAAATTCAGGTGACGCAGACGCTTGATTTGCGTGTCGTGCACGGGATGCTCGCCGGTAACTCCGGTGTAGGCCAACCGGCTGCCCGCGACGAAGTCCACGACAATGGTGAGTTGACGCTGGGCCGCATCAAAGTCAACGGCTTGCAAGTACCAAGGCTCGGTTATACCGAGAGCAGATTCGAACAGTTGATCCGTCATGGTTGCTTTGTCTTGCCTGGCTGGTTGCCGCATTCTGCCGCAACCAGCCACCGTTCAGCTTGACGATTTAGTGCGCCTCAATGGTTCGCTTCGCCGGGTTCACGCCCGCCCTTGACCCGCTAAACCACCCACTGAGAATTCAAAAGAGGCAACATTCTGAAACGGGAAAATCTGACGAAGAATGCAGCGGACCATGCGCGCTTGCGACGACCGTCTCGCATCCAATCAACGATACGGTGGCGGTTCACGATTGACTAAGAGTGATTCTTTGAATACCCGTCATTGAGCGTCCTCAAGAACGCGATGATGTCCCGCATATCTTGGTCGCTCATAGCCGGCTTGTCCCCAAACTTGCGGTCAAACGGTGCGTCGGTATTGTCGATGTTCGCGTGGAACCGCAGCGGCAGGTCATCGTATTGGCGAACCTTGCCGTCCGGACCCTTCGGATAAAACTTTTCTGGCGCAGTATTTCGGTCGTTATAGAACGCCATCACGTCGTCTAGAGAACTATAGATCCCATTGTGAAAAAACGCATGCCGGGTTGCCGCATTGCGCAGCGTAGGTGTCAGAAACATTCCGCAATACTGCGTCTGATCATTCATGTCCGTGCGGAAAGGACCGCAGATGCCCATATCAAAGAAAGCGGGATTCTTGTTCTCGTCAAGCTTGTTGTTGCGGGGAACACCAAGGGCTTCGTACTGATAGTCGGTGAACATCGGCGGCAAGCCGTCCGCACCTATTTTGGACAGATGGCATCCAGCACAATTAGCCTTATCCGGGTCGTTAAACAGGCGCAAGCCGTGCAACTCCGCCTGGCTTAAGCGTGCTTTTCCTTCCAGCCAGTAGTCATATTTACTGGAATACGGATGAAAGGATTGGTCTTCGACTTGATAGCGAGCAATGGCAAACATCGCCTCAGAAATCGCGAGGTCGCGGCTTTTGAAGATGTTTGGCCCGAAGAGCTTAACAAAGTCGTCTTTGTACGAGGTACCTTGAAGCTTGTTCGATATTTCGTCCATGCTGGCGTTAGCCATTTCCACAGGGTTTAGCATGGGTCCCGATGCTTGCGCCTGCAGGGTGTCGACACGCCCGTCCAGAAAGAGTCCCCCTTGTGGAACCATTGCAACGGCAACGGGCGCCACGCCCGCATTCTTCTGGGCCTTCTGCGTTCCCGCTGCCTGACTCGCAAGTTGAGCCAGATCCGGTGGTGCGTCCGCGTCGCCAGCGTCCGGTCCGATACTGAAATTCGGCTGGCGATACAGATACATGAGCGAAGGCGGTGGCCGATAGCCCTGAAGGGTTAGATGAGGGCCGCCCAGTTGAACCGAAAGATTGTTCGGTGGGCCAAAAGCGGATTCAGGACTGTGACATGAAGCACAGGACTGTTTTCCCGACGCGGACAGCGTCTTGTCGTAAAAAAGCTCTTTCCCGAGTTGCGCAACCGCACTGAGTTCCACGTCGGCGGGCCGCTGTAAAACAACTGGATTTGGATTTGCACCGGTGAGGTCTTCCACGATGTCACCTACCCTTGCTGGGACCTGTGACGGGAAAGCAAGGGCCCAAGCGCAGAAGCCGGTGCTCGCAACGAGAAGCGCCGCGAGGCACCAAAGCGCTGTCTTCTTTGGCTTGGGTGCACGTGGGGTATTACCAGATGCCGGTTCGACTGGCGGGGCAACGTACAGGGACATGGAGGCGACGGGAAAAGGTTAAACAAAAATGTTGCCGACCGATTTCTCGATGGCAACACGGACAACGAAGTGTGAGGTGCGTCGGCATGAGCGCCGACGCGAGCTTTAAACTCGTTAGATCGGTGGCACCGAAGCGACTGGCGTACCGAGCGTCGGGTCGACAAATAGCGTCGGGTTGTTACCAGCACCGCTGAAATTGAACATCCCGTTGATGGAGCCCGCGGTTGCGTCGAACGAGCCGCCGCCGAGACGCGCCCCATTCAGCCAATTGTCTTCAATGAAGCGGACAACTGATGCCTGGCTGATCGGTGTGTGATCGACGTAGTTGACCTTGGCCCACGGCGAGATAACGAGGAACGGGATACGCGTGCCCGGACCGCAGCGACCGTTCACCGCACCGCCATTTACGCCAAGCGGCGCGGCACCGGCACCGCACTTGCCTGCGCCATTCAACTGGTCGGCTTGAGCATCGAACGACGAGGACGTTGGGTTTGCAAACGCATGGTCGTACCAGCCATCCGAGTCATCCCAAGCAACGATAACTGCCGTGCTGTTCCAATCCGGTTGCTGCTGCAGGAAGTTGACGATCTTCGTTGTGAATGCCTGTTCGTCCAGCGGATCCGAATAACCGGCGTGGCCATCCTGGAATGCCGGAGCCTTGATGAAGCTCACCGACGGATAGTTGCCGGCCTTGACCGACGCAAAGAAATCGTCAGTGTCATATTGGTGGTTTGCCGGTTCCGGCGTCTTGCCGTCAGCCTCGAGCGAAAGGCCAATGACTGCCGCCGAGCTCGGACGCAAGTGCTGCGGGTTCGCCGTTGTTGCAAAGTATTGGAACCAGTTGTGATGGGGGACGTAGTCGGCCGTAGCTTGTCCCACCACAGGCGTGACAGTGCTGCGCTTGCAACCCGTGGTGCCATTGCCGTTCACAGTCGACAAATTGAAGCCGCCCATGAAGCCGCCCCATGAAATGTTCTTCGTGTTCAGCAAGTCGCCTATGTTCTTGCCGGTCATCAATATCTGGTCGGTCGCGCTCGAACACAAATCGTTGGCGGGGTCGGCATCGTTAATGAGGGTGATGCCGCCTTGACCATCGTTGATGTAGTAGGAGCCTGAAGCGGTAGTCAGATTGAACGCCGGTTTGCTCGTCTTGACGATTTTCACCCCGTTGTTTTGCCCCGATACCACTTCAAGCGCGCCCGGTGTGGACGGACCGTATGTGTCCGTGTATGCGTTGTCGCTCATCGAAAACTTCTGGGCGTAGTTCCACATGGCACCGACCGTGTTGCCGTCAAAGTAGCCCATCACCTGGCCAGCCGTGCCGAAAGCGCCTGCACCGCCGCTCGAACCCTTACCCGTGAATTTCGGGAAAAGATCCGCCGCGCCGTTGTCATAGGCCTGTTGTTCTGCGGTATATGCGTGATTCTGGTCGGACGTGGCTGCTTGCGTCCTGTCCAAACGGAACGGGTTGGATGCTGCAACACCGTTAGCCGGGTTGGCGAAGTTCGGGTTTGCTGTGAGGAGCACCCCCGAAAGGCCATTGATCGCAGGTGTACCGGCGGCCGATGTGAACGCTGGCTCGCCTGCTGGGTTTGCCGCGTTCGGGTAAGTCGCAAAATAGTGGTCGAACGACACGTTTTCGTTGTAGATAACTACGACGTGCTTGATTGGCGTAGCCGTTACCAGACGGTTTTGAACGGACTGTGATGAATTATCGCTGCCACTATTGCCCCCGCAAGCGTATAGACCAAACGCGGCCGCGGCGGCAGAAATGCCAACCGTTAAAGTTCGACGAAGCATAGGTGAAACTCCAGATGTCGTGCGCTATGCGCTATTAGTTATTTAATTGGCTGATAGATGAGCGGTCGTATGTGGGCACTTCCGAAATCCACGCGGATTTAAACACTTCGACATGAATACCTAAAGACGGTTAACTTTCTAACGCATTACGTCGGATGACATCTTGTAATGTTGGGTAAGGCGAGCTGCTACGCCAACATGCGTCGAATAGTGGGCAGAGGAAACTGCTGCTTGAGCAGTTGTCAAGGGTCCGGCCCCACGTCGGGGGCGGCGAGATTGACGAGATCGTTGACAAATTTAATTTGCGTTACGGCTCTCAGCACACACTACTTGCGCTGCGCCACGAGTATTTCGGCCGTCCAGAAAATGACCGTCGGGCGCGGACGAGGATTGTCGGCGGTAGCCGCTTCGGCGGGACCGAACTTCGATGACACGAGATATACGCGGTGTGCCTTTGCGTCGAGCGCCATTGTCTACGCGCCTTCCAACGTCAGGTCATTTTCCGCGACCGTGTAGTGGTCGGCGTCATCTTCATGCACGACGGTCAACGTGCCGTCCGCGCCATTCGAGCTGGCGTATCCCACCGCCGATGCTCGAGCGACGGCTTTGGCCGAGCCTTGTAAACTTGAAAAATAGCCGTTGCGACAATGCCGGATCCATCGGCGGAAGTGGGTCTCGCGTGCCGCCGATCACAGACTTCCAGTTCACCTTGCGTATGCCCCTTTGCATGAGGCAGTACGCGGGCCGGTCGTGCCTGCTCGACAACGGCCACTCCATGCGCCCTCGGTTATACGAAGGATAACGGACTGAATCATGAGCGGACTCGACGGCAGTGCCGTCGCGATAAGGCCCATCGCAATGCCACTGTGTTTTGCCCACACGGCGTTGTATGAAAACGCGTCAGCCCTTTCCGCCGACACTCGGGGTTCGCAATCGCGCACGTGCACCGTCGGTGACGTGTCGGTCATCGAGCTCAAATAAAAGCGTGTGGCCGTCCTCGGCCCTGTTGCGTTGATAGCGCTGGCGCTCTCGGGCTCAAGGACACCGCAGCGCCCTGCGTATGGCCTGCCGTTCTTTTAAATTATAAGGAATCCATATTTATAAGAATCATCTCGGCTAAACCAGATATTGCACCAGAGCCCTATACTCCTCGATACGATACGTCGTGCTTATCATATAGCCTCCGCTTGAGATGCTGTTCTTATTGCGATAGACCCTTTTGCGTTGTGGGCAATCGTGCTACGGGCAACACGCGCCCCTGCCTGACGCTTTCCGCGGGATCAAGAGGCGATGGGCCAAACGGTCGAAGTCACTCGCTCGGCACTTACGCCGAACTGCCTAGCGATGGAAATCAGACGTTCTTGCCATTCCCACGTGCCGAACACGTCGTGGACGTTCTGCAGGCAGCTCAGCAAAGCGATCGTTGAGGTGAATAGCAGCACGGTCAAATATCTCCTGGTGGCTCAGGAAAGCTGTCGTTTCCGTTTTCATCTGATGCTCCTTCTGCCTTATGGCCCTCTCACGCTGCAAGCCGATAACCCGCCATTGCCGGCCGGGCGATCGCAGGCGGAAACACACACCACGAGCCGTCGTCGTGCCGAAAGAAAATATTGCACGTGAACCGGTCGCGGCCGAGACCTCGACGCCCACATAGCGTCTCTTGTGTAAGCCCATTCGACCAGATTGGACTACGCGGATCCGCATCGTCGGAGTGGGCGCGAGCCATTTTTCTACCAGGAAACGTAGGGACTTCTCGGCGATGTTCATGCTCATCCCCTTCCACTTTGGCCTCACTGTTCACGCCGGTGGGGCGGTCAGTAGCCGTATGCCACGACTTGTCAACCGTCCGGCGTACACTGAGTAGACCACAGCAGTG